>CALRWU020000049.1:0-11846 GCA_943371945.1 Azorhizobium sp. AG788 | reverse complement strand
GCCAAGGAGTTGTCGCTCACCGGCAACTATCTCGAAGCTGCGACCGCCGAACGCTGGGGCCTCGTCAACCGCGTGCTGCCGCCGGAAGACCTATTGCCCGCCGCACGCAAGCTCGCACACGAAATGGCCAGCGTCGAAGGCGGCCTGCTCAAGCGCATGAAAGCCGTCATCGACGATGGCCTCGCCCTGCTGCTGCCCGAAGCGCTGAAGATGGAGATCGAGCGCGGCTCGGCCAACAACTCCGCCATCACGCCGGACGCTGCAGAAGAATCCCGCAAGTCGGCGATGGCGCGCGGCCGCGAGCAGGCGACTTGAGCTGGAAGCGCACCTTTGACGGCCCTGAGCCGCAACGCGTCAACAAATGGCTGGCGCATGCTGGCGTGTGCTCGCGTCGCGAAGCCGAGACGCTGATCGAGGCCGGCGCCGTCTACATTGACGGCGAACAGGTGACCGACGTTGGCCGCAAGATCGCGCCCGGCCAAACGCTTGTTTTGAATGATCGCGCCGAACTCGGCCTCGGCGCGCAGATCTCCGTTGTGATCCACAAACCCGTCGGCATCGTCTCGGCGCAGCCCGATCCCGGCCAGATCCCCGCCGCCCGCCTCCTCACCGCCGAGAACCAGTCCGGCCCCGGCATCGTGCCGTCCTCACGCGCCAGCCTTCCGCCCCTCGGCCGCCTCGACCAGGATTCCCGCGGGCTCTTGCTGCTGTCGGAAGATGGCGTTCTGGCAAAGGCAATCATCGGGCCCGCCAGCGAAGTCGACAAGGAATACGTCGTCACCGTCGCGGGCAAGATCGACCGTGTGAAAATCCAGAAACTCCGCCACGGCCTCGAACTCGACGGGCGCCAGCTCAAGCCCGCGAAGGTCTCGCTGCAGGACACGCAGATCCTCCGCTTCGTCCTCAACGAAGGCCGCAATCGCCAGATCCGCCGCATGTGTGAGCTTGTCGACCTCGAAGTGACCGACCTGATGCGCATTCGCGTTGGCCCGCTTCTGCTCGGTGACCTGCCCGAGGGCAAATGGCGCCATCTCCTGCCAGCCGAACGTAACGCACTGATCGCGGCGGGCGGCGGCGCGTCCTAATCCATCAGCGCTGATTGATAGAGCGCCAGCGCGTCAGCGCTGAAACAGCAGAACGTCACATCGATCTCCGCCCCGCTCTCACGCAGGAAATCGCGCACCGTCCGCACCGCAATCCCCGTCGCCGCCGGGATCGGATAACCATAGGCGCCCGTCGAAATCCCCGGAAACGCCACCGAGCGCACACCCGCTTCGACAGCCAGCTTCAGCGCATTGCGATAGCAGTTCGCCAGCAACGCCGCCTCGTTGACGCTGCCGCCATACCAGATCGGCCCCACCGTATGGATCACATGACGATGCGGCAGATCGTACGCGCCCGTGATCCGCGCCTCGCCCGTCGGACATCCGCCCAGCGCCCGGCACTCGGCGAGCAAACCCGGGCCTGCCGCGCGATGGATCGCCCCATCCACGCCGCCCCCACCCAACAGCGACGAATTGGCTGCGTTGACGATCACATCCACCGCCGCGCGCGTGATGTCGCCCTGCTCTGCGAAGATGCGACTACGCATTCTCAGTCCTCTGTCGCGTGCGGCCAGATCAGATCTTCAAGAAGATCGAACAGGACCATCGCGCTGTCGTTCAGCGCATCTACGCGGCGCGAGGATTTGAAGTAAGCCCCGAAATCGTAGTCGAGCGAAAGACTGCCAAGGCGAATCCGCTTGTCGCCTTCAAGTTCGGCAATCACCTCGGTGAGATGCTTGTAGAGGTACCAGCCATTCTGTTCGCCCCCATTCGCCAAAACCGTGGCGTCGTCCATCGGAACGCCATCGCTGACGTGAACACAGACCCAGGCTGTAGGGTTGAGGCCCATGGCGCGATCACGGGCCCACAGCAAAGCCTCTCCGTCCACGTTCTCCTTCAATACCTCCGGCATCAACATCAGGGGCAGTTCGCGCTGCCAGCGCTTGTGGGGTTTCGCCGCGTCGGCATAGACAATGTGGAGCAGGTCACACAGTCGCCCTGGGTTCGCGGGCGACCCTTGCGCCAACCAGCGCTGCCGGGAGGCGCCCCCTTTCCAGCTTGAAGTGGTAAAACCAAGGATGTCGAAGAGCGCGTGCTCGCGTTCGAGAATAGCTCCCGCAATGTCCGCGAGAGTAGCCGCTGCCATCGCTTTCGGCCCGCGCATCGATCCCGAATGGTCGATCAGTAGGGTGAACAAGGGTCGTTCGCCGAGGTCATGCCCCGCGCGCAGCCTGGACTGGAAATCAAGCGAACGCTGTGTAGCGCGCACGCGCGCGACGGTAGGCGCCCGAAGTTCGCTGACCAGCTGTTCGGAAAGGATACCCGGCGCCAACCGGCGCAATACGTCGCCTGCGCCCTCTAACTCGTCGAATTCCCTCGTAAAAGCACGATACGGCAAGTTATTTGGCGCTCGAGGCCCTGTTTTTTTGCCGAATCCCCAAAACACGCACACCCCCATCGCGCTGCGACCTCCGCCACATTGCAGAATCACCCCGGTCGCGTAAATGACCGCCAGATGCGGGGCCACGAGCCCTGCCCGGAGCTGCCCCCCCGGAGCTGTCCAATGAGCCTCGACCAGTTTGTCGCTTGCCGCCGCGCGCCGAAGCTTCCTGATCACCTGCCGCGCGCTGGCGACTGGAAGCAGAGCGACCACAAGGGCGCCCCGGTTTACACGCTCGACGGCAGGCAGTGGCTGATCAATGTGCTGGTCGAACCCGAATTTCCCGAGGACATGGCCGAACAGCTTGCCGAGGATCTCGCCGACACCGGCATTGAAGGCGCAACGCCCGGCGACTATCCCGTCCTCGTGAACGTGACGATCGAACCCGTCACCCGTGACGACGACGCGCTCAGCCTGCAAATGGCTATCCTCGACATGCTGGTCGAGACCTGCGACGGCATCGTGATGGCGAACTGAGGATAAACATGACCGACATCTCCCCGCTCCTCGTTCCGCAGACGGCCGCCGACGCTGCCTCCCAAGGCATCAAGGCCGACGAGTACGCCATCCTGCTCGATCGCCTCGGCCGCGCACCCAACAAGGTGGAGCTGGGCATATTCTCGGTCATGTGGTCGGAGCATTGCTCCTACAAATCCACCCGCCGACATCTCGGCAAATTCCCCACCAAAGGCCCGCGCGTGATCCAGGGGCCGGGCGAGAACGCGGGCGTCGTCGACATCGGCGATGGACAGGCCTGCATCTTCAAGATGGAAAGCCACAACCACCCCTCCTACATCGAGCCGCGGCAGGGCGCCGGCACGGGCGTAGGCGGCATCCTGCGCGACGTGTTCACCATGGGCGCGCGGCCCATCGCGCTGGTCAACGCGCTGCGCTTTGGCGATCCCTCGCATCCGAAAACGCGAAGCCTCGTCGCCGGCGTCGTCGGCGGTATTGGCGGTTACGGCAACTGCGTCGGCGTGCCGACGGTCGCGGGCGAGACGCAGTTCCACAAGGGCTATAACGGCAACATCCTCGTCAACGCGATGGCCGTCGGCCTCGCCGATCAGGACAAGATTTTCTATTCGCGCGGCGCCGAACCGGGCAACGCCATCTTCTATGTCGGATCGAAAACCGGCCGCGATGGCATACACGGCGCGACTATGGCCTCTGCCGAATTCTCCGAGGGCGATGAAGAGAAACGCCCCACCGTGCAGGTCGGCGACCCCTTCACCGAAAAACTCCTCATCGAAGCCTGCCTCGAACTGATGGCGACCGACTGGATCCAGTCGATCCAGGATATGGGCGCCGCCGGCCTCACCTCCTCCTCCGTCGAGATCGCCGACAAGGGCGGCGTCGGCGTCGAGATGGACATGGACAAGGTGCCCCAGCGCGAAACCGGCATGACCGCCTACGAGATCATGCTGTCGGAATCGCAGGAACGCATGTTGATGGTCCTCAAGCCCGGCCGCGAAGCCGACGCCAAGAAGATCTTCGACAAGTGGGACCTCGACGCCGAAGTCATCGGCTACACCACCGACACCGGCCGCCTCGTCCTGAAGCAACAAGGTCAGGTCGTGTGCGACATCCCCGTCCCGCCGCTGTCGCAGGATGCGCCCAACTACGACCGCCCCTGGAACGCGCCGAAGCCCACAACCGCACTCGACATCTCGCAATATCCCGAGCCCGCCGACTTCGGCGACACGCTCATCAAGCTGATGTCCTCGCCCGACATGGCATCCAAGCGCTGGATCTGGGAACAGTACGATCGCCACGTTATGGGCGACACAATCGATTCATCGCAGTCGGGCGGCGACGCGGCCATCGTCCGCATCCACGGCACGAACAAGGGCCTCGCGATCTGCTCCGACTGCAACCCGCACTATGTCGCCGCTGATCCCTATGAAGGCGGCAAGCAGGCCGTCGCCGAAGCCTACCGCAACCTCTCCGCTGTCGGCGCCACGCCGATCGCGATCACCGACAATCTCAATTTCGGCAACCCCGAAAAGCCTGACACGATGGGCGTCATCGTCAAGGCGATCGAGGGCATGGCCGAAGCCTGCCGCGCGCTAGAATTCCCCGTCGTCTCCGGCAACGTCTCGCTCTACAATGAGACCGACGGCGTCGGCATTCCGCCCACGCCCGTCGTCGGCGGCATCGGCCTGATCGACAATCTCGATCACATCGCCACGCTCAAAGGCGCCCAGCCCGGCGACAAGCTGCTCGTCATCGGCGAGACCACCGGACATCTCGGCGCCTCCGCCTACGCCCGCACCATCCTCGGCCTCGACGGCCCCACCGCTGGCAACGCGCCGCGCGTTGATCTCGCGCTTGAGGTCAAGCACGCCTCCATCATCCGCAAGCTGATCGCCGCAGGCCTCGTCAACGCCGTCCACGATGTCAGTGAGGGCGGCATCGCCTGCGCCGCTGCCGAGATGGCGCTCGCCGCGGGCGTCGGCGTCACCTTCGTCCCCGACCGCGAACCCGGCGATGAACGCGCCGCCCCTGGCCTATTCGGTGAAGACCAGGCGCGCTACCTCGTCGCCGTCAGCGACGCTCAGAACGCACGCTGGGGTGTCACTGGCACAGTTCCCTCCGCGATCGGCCACTTCGGCGGCGACGCGGTGGTGATGCAGACCGGATGGGGCGAGGCGCTGAAGAACCACATTGTCCCGCTGTCGAAACTGCGCGCGGCCCATGAAGGATGGCTGCCGGGCTACATGAACAGCCAAGGCTGACGCTCGCCCCCCAACTGGTTGCAATCACAACTAACTAATTCCACGCAAGCGATTCGCCCGCACCCGAACCGCCCCTGTTTCCAGAAGCATCCGGCGCAGGTTGCGAATGTGTGTTGTTCCGGACGCACGCTCGCAGCTTCGAAGCGCACAAATCGCTTACCGCTATTGTGTGGAGGAGCGAGCCGTCTAGAACTGCCCGCGGGGACTAAAGTCTGATGCGAGCCTGACATCAGGCGATTGAGGGAAGGAACGATCATGGCGATGGAGCGTGCAACGCTCGAGGCCTTTCTGCGTGAAGCGTTTCCCGACGCGCAGATCACGCTGAAGGATCTTGCCGGTGACAATGATCACTGGAGCGCCGAGATCGTGTCCGAGCAGTTCCGCGGCAAGTCGCGGGTGGCCCAGCACCAGCTCGTCTATTCCGCGTTGCAGGGCCACATGGGCGGCCAGCTTCATGCGCTTGCGCTCTCAACCCGTGCCCCCGGCTGAACAGGACCCCATCCTTGGCTGAAGGTCGCCGCGATAACGCCTATGGAGCACGCCGCCTCGGCTTCGGGGTGAGCGGGCCTCACGGCACGCCGATGATCCGGCCGGAAACCACGGTCCGCATGATCCAGCACGCCTACGCGATGGGCGTACGCATCTTCGATACGGGCCCCTCTTATGGCGCGGGCGAGGCGGAACGCCGGCTGGGCGAGGCCCTGGCCCGCCTGCCGCCTTACGATCCCATCGTCGTCACCAAGGTCGGCATCCAGTCGTCCGGATTGACCAAGCGCCACCGCGACTTCTCGCCCGCCGGCGTGCGTCGCTCGGTCGAGGCCTCTCTGAAACGCCTACGCCGCTCACGTATCGACTGGCTGTTCCTGCATGGCCCGTCGCCTGCGGAAATGACAGATGACCTGCTGAAAGTCCTGACCGACATGCGCCGCCGCGGCGATGTCGTCTCGATCGGCGTCTGCGGTCGCGGGGCGGAACTCGACATTGCCCTGAACAGCGGGGAATTCACCCACTTCATGACGCCGGTTCATCCGGGCCTGTCGCCCGACCAGATGCTCCGGATCTACCGGCTCCGGTCGGCCGGGGAACTCATCGGCATCGAAACCCTGTCCGCCGCCATGCCCCGCCTCTCCCTTCCCCTCTCCGCAGGCGCGACCTGGCGCGTCGCCCGCGCAGTGGTGAACGGAAGTTGGACGCCTCGCTCGGCCACGCCAATGACGATCGACGAAGCCCTGCTCTGGGCCTTGACCGACGGGGGCGCCCACCGGGTGATCACGACCACCAGCCGGCTGGAACACCTCGAATTCAACATCAATGCGGTGGCAAACCCGCCCAGCGGGCGCTTGATTAGCGGCGGATCAGGTCTTAGCTCATCCCCTAGCTAGTTGGGTTCGAAGCTAGTCAATTTGCCGGGAAAAGCGCCATGACCGACATCAACGCACGCATTCAGGGCCTGGTCGATTCCAGCCCCGTCTTCCTGTTCATGAAGGGCACGCCGGTTTTCCCGCAATGCGGCTTCTCCGCGACCGTGATCTCGATCCTCGACCATCTCGGCGTGAAGTACGAAAGCGCCAACATCCTCGAGGATGCCGAACTGCGTCAGGGCATCAAGGATTTCTCGAACTGGCCGACCATTCCCCAGCTCTATGTGAAGGGCGAGTTCGTCGGCGGCTGCGACATCACCAAGGAGATGTTCCAGTCGGGTGAGCTGAAACAGTTGTTCGAGGAAAACGGCGTTCTTCAGTCCGCGTAAGCCGGTCACGGACCTCAACCCGCTAAGCCCCCGTATACCGCGCACGCGGACGGATGATTCGGCCATTCGCGCGCTGTTCGATTGCGTGCGCCACCCAGCCCGTCAGCCGCCCCAGCGCGAAGATGCAGAACGGCGCCTCGTCCGGCAGTCCCAGCTCGCGCGTCATCGCCGCCATCGCCGCATCGCAGTTCGGCTTCTCGCGCGTCTCCTTCTCCATCGCCCGCAGGATGCGCGCGATCGCGGCCTGCGGCTTCAACGCCGCCAGCAGGTTCGCTGCACGCGGATCGCCCTCCGGATAGAGCGGGTGTGACCAGCCCGCCAGCGGATCGCCCCGCGCCAGCATCGCGCGAAGTTCCGTACCCGCATCTTTCGCCGCCGCCATCTGATCGAGCTGCGCCAGCGCCCGTGACGCCGCCTCGCCATGAAGTGGGCCCGCCAGCGTCGACAGCCCGGCAAGCGCACAGGCCGCCAGAGGGGCGCCCGTCGACGCCGCGATCCGCACCGCAAACGTGGATGGGTTGAGCTCGTGATCCGCCATCAGCACCAGCATCCGTCGGATCAACTGGCTGCCACGCTCATCGGCTTTCCACGCCTTCGCCAGACGCAAGTGCACCGGCCCGCGACCGGCAGCGCCCGTCAGCGCATCGGCAAACTCCGGCAGCAATCGCCACGCGTCTTCACATAGGGCAGCCGCATTGCGCCCCAGCGTTGGCGCATCCTGCGTCGCACGCCGCGCCAGCAGGTTGAATGCTCGCGCCTTTGGCGTCGCCCCATCTATCCTTGCAGAGGCTGGCCCTGCGATCGGCTCATCCGACTGCCATAGCAGGCTTGCAACTTCTTCCAGCGTTGCTCGCTTCGCGAGGTCCTCGACCAGCATCCCGCGAAAGATCAGCCGCCCGTCGCGCACGGTCGAGATCGCGCTCTCCAGTACCGGCTCGCCCCAGGCAATCGCGCTCGCTGCGACTTCAGCCCGCCGCCGCGCACCGCGCCGCCTGCCCTTCAGCCGCGCCAGATCGGCCGCCGCATAGAGACTGCGGCGTGGGTCATCGGCATCGGGCCGCGCCCGCACCAGCCCGCGGCTGACATAGGCGTAAAGCGTCTGACGCTGGACACCCAGAAGAGCCAGCGCGTCGTCAACTGGAACCCAGTCACTCATATTGATTATATTGCTCAATCTTGACCAATGCCAGCATGGATCGCCATCTCCCGTTCGTCAAATACGGGAGTGCGCCATGGATGCGGGTCTGGAAAAAGTCGTCGCCGCCGAAACTGTCCTGTCGGATGTGCAGGGCGCCAATGGCCGCCTGATCATTCGCGGGCGTGATGTCGAAGACCTCGCCCGCAGTTTGACCTTCGAGCAGACCGCGACCCATCTGTGGTCGGGCCTCTTCGACGATGTCCCGCGCGACCTGCGACCCGCGCTTGGCGCGGCTCGCATTGCCGCGTTCCACAGGCTCTCACCGGATCTCGCCCGCATCGCATCCCTGTCGGAAACCGAAGCTTTGCGCGCCGCGCTTAGCCTTATGTCCGACGGTGACGACCTGCAGGCCGCTATCGACCTTGCCGCGACAATGGCCGTCGCCACCGGCGCCATCGCACGCCTGAAGTCTGGCAGGGCGCCGCTTGAACCCGACGCCGCCGCCCCGCACGACGCCGATCTCCTGCGCATGATCCGTGGCGACGCGCCCACCGATGTGGAAGCCCGAGCACTCGGCGTCTATCTCGTGACGATCTGCGACCACGGCCTCAACGCCTCCACCTTTGTCGCGCGCTGTGTCGCGTCCACCCGCGCCGGTCTTGGCTCCGCCGTCATCGCTGGCCTCTCGGCTCTGAAAGGCCCCTTACATGGCGGCGCACCGGGACCCGTGCTCGACATGCTCGACGGCATCGGTTCCGACGACACCGCCGAAACCTGGATCCGCGATGCGCTGGATCGGGGGGAGCGCCTGATGGGCTTTGGCCATCGCGTCTACCGCACGCGCGATCCCCGCGCCGATGTACTCAAGCGCGTCGTCGCCGGACTGCCTGCCAGCCACGGGCGCCTCGCGCTGGCGCAGACCATCGAAGGGCGGATATTGCAACGTCTCGCCGCCGAAAAACCAGACCGCAAGCTCGACACCAATGTTGAATACTACACCGCGATCCTGCTGGAGGCGCTCGGCGCGCCGCGTGGTCTCTTCACCAGCCTTTTCGCTTGTGGCCGCGTCACCGGCTGGATTGCGCACGCGCGTGAGCAACTGGCCACGGGCAGGCTCGTGCGTCCGGCGTCAGCCTATGTCGGGCCGCTTCCAGCGATTGCCGCCTGACAGGACGCCGCCGACGTTGGCAAACTCGCCTCCTCGCCTGTCGGCCGCTGTCAGCCCTCGGCCGGCATGCGCTCGACATGCGGAAGAACCACGACCTGATTTGTGTCCGGGGACGCGCCCCTACGAGCACGCGTCGCCGCCAGGACCAGCTCCGCCGCCTCTATCGGCTTGGGCAAGGCGGCAACGGCGCCCCGTACCTCGGCAAGCAGCAGGATGTGCTCCAGCGACCTGTGGTCGAACCCTTTCGCCCCGATTGCGATAACCGGGGGGGCGTCAGGACGCCTGCAGGTGTCCGCAACGAGCGCCAGTGAAGCTGCGTTCTCCACGCAGATAACAATCACATCATGATCCGGAGTCAGCGCCACAGCGTCGGCAAGCGCCGATGGCTCGACAAACACGACCTCGATGGCAATCTGCTTCAGTGAACGGAGCGCCTCTGCGAAACGCGTGTCTGGATCGACCACCAGAAGCCGGAGAGACTTGTCGTACTGCCCCATGTTCAGTTCCACCGGCAAACACCGTGACTTCTCTCGCGGTGTCTCAACGGTTAACAACGACGTCCTAAGTATTAGTTTATCGGAGTCTTGGGGTTACCCTGAGATTGACCCGAAAATTCAAGGTCTGCCGCGAAATCTATTTGCAGACGCAAGTACTCCGGATAAAAATCTGAATGCCTGACGTCCTTTCCAATGAGCCCGAAGATCAGCCCGCGTCCTTCACGCCGCTTCATCCGGTTTTTGCCGATGCGCCCGGCAGCGTTGCGTTTCGCAAGCTGCGCAAACGCCTCGTGCGTGAGACGCAGGAAGCGATCCGCGCCTATGGCATGGTGGGCGCGAACACCTCCGGAAGCGGCAAGCGGCCACGCTGGCTGGTGTGCCTCTCCGGCGGCAAGGACAGCTACACGCTGCTGTCTGTCCTGCTCGACCTCCAATGGCAGGGCGCGCTGCCGGTCGAGCTGATCGCGTGCAATGTCGATCAGGGCCAGCCGGGTTTTCCCACGCACATCCTGCCCGACTATTTCGCGAAGATCGGCGTCGCGCACCGGATCATCACGCAGGACACATACTCTGTCGTCACCGAGAAAGTGCCCGCCTCCAACACCTATTGCTCGCTCTGCTCCCGCATGCGTCGCGGCATCCTCTATCGGGTCGCGCGCGAGGAAGGTTGCGAGGCGATCGTGCTCGGCCACCACCGCGACGACTCGCTCGAAACCTTCATGCTCAACTTCCTGTTTGGCGGGCGCCTTGCGGCAATGCCGCCAAAACTCCTGAACGACGCCGGCGATACATTCGTGTTGCGCCCGCTGATCGGTTGCGCCGAGGACGACATCCGCAGGTTTGCGGCGCTCATGCAGTTCCCGATCATCCCCTGCAATCTGTGCGGCAGTCAGGACGGACTGCAGCGCATGCAGATCAAGTCGCTGCTCGACGAGTGGGAGAAACGAAATCCGGGCCGACGCCAGACGATGGCCCGCGCGCTCTCGCATGTCCGCCCCTCGCACCTTGTCGATAGCGAGCTGTTCGACTTTGCCGGGCTGTCGCTGGGCCAGCCCGGCACGAAGGACGACGGATTGTAGGGCAAATACACCCGCTTCTGCCGATCGTACGCGCCAGCGGTTGACACCCTCGCCTCAAGCCGCAATGCCTCGCGCAAGCTTCCGCCGGAACCCGCCATGGCCTTCACGCTTCCCGACCCCACCGACGCTGAACGCGAAGACCTCGCGCGTCTCTTTGCGTCGATCGCCTCGGACGCCGGCGTGCGCGTGATGGAAGTCTACAACAGCGATTTCGAGACCCGTACCAAGGCCGACTACAGCCCCGTCTCCGACGCCGATGAGCGCGCCGAAGAAGTCATTCTCGCCCGTCTCGAAGAAGCCCTGCCCGGCGTGCCTGTGCTCGCCGAAGAGCGCGCCTCGCGCGATGGCGTCGGTGGCAATCTCTGGGACACGTTCCTGCTGGTTGATCCGGTTGACGGCACGCGCGAGTTCATCAACCGCCGCGGCGACTTCACCGTCAACATCGCACTTATCTGCCACGGTGTTCCCATCGCCGGCGCCGTCTATGCGCCTGCGCGCAAGGAGATGTATTTCGGCGGCGCGAGCGCCCAGCTCATCGAGGATTTCTCGCCCGGCGAAAAGCTGCGCGACGGACGCAAATTGTCCACCCGCGCCTACCCGTCAGATGGTCTCACCGCCATCACCTCCGCGTCTCACCTCGATGATCAGACAAAAGCGTTCGTCGCCGCGCGAAAAGTCGCCGGTCAGGTCGCCATCGGCTCGTCGCTGAAATTCTGCTGGGTCGCCGCCGGCAAGGCCGACGTCTATCCGCGCTTCGGCCCGACCATGGAATGGGATACCGCCGCCGGCCACGCCGTGCTCACCGCCGCCGGCGGGCAAGTGATCCGCCCTGACGGAGCGCCCTTCCTCTACTGCAAGGGCGCAGAAGGCTTCCGCAATGGCCCGTTCATCGCCTGGGGCCGCGAACCCATCTAGCCTTTCGGCGCCAGCTGGGGCACAGACCGGCTCTCAGCCAGACGAGCAATCCAGATGACCGATCTTCCCGACCGCCTGAG
>CALRWU020000048.1:0-11954 GCA_943371945.1 Azorhizobium sp. AG788 | reverse complement strand
TTTGCATTCTGGGCTTTGGTCGCTACTGCTTCGGCTTCAGCGCGATCAGCACATTGCCAGGCGTCTGGCCGAATGAGCCATAGCCCGAGTTGATGAACACCATGCCGGCGCCTGCCGAGATGCCATGCGCGTCGATCGACCCGCCCTTGCCGACGATGTCCTTGTTGAGCGTGGCAAAGGTCCGGACCGTATCGACCGTATTGATGACGCGGCCGTCCTTGCCATCAAGGATGACGACCTCGCCGCCGAGCGTTGCGCCGACAATTGCTCCGTCCACCACCAGAGGAGCTGCGGAAAAGCCGTAGCGTGACGTGCAGCCCGATACGGCCGTGGCGCGAGCCCCGGCGCAGTTGGCCTTGGCGGCGTGAGACCACAGCGGCCTGCCGCTTGCGACGTCGAATGCATAGACGCCGGCTTCCGACTTGAACTTCGGATCCTGCGACAGCGCCGGGTCGTTGATCGGCACGATCATCGTGCCGCCATCCGCCGCGATGCCCCAGTGAACCCCGCCGAGGGCAGTGCCTTCGCCCATGCGGTGGCTCCACAGAACCTTGCCGGTGTTGGCGTCCAGCGCCCAGGCATGTCCGGACTTCTGTCCGGCGAGCACCACATCCTTGCCCCCTGCCGTCACGATGATGGCGCCGGCGCCGAAGTCATAGTCGCGCCCGTCGCCGCCGAACAGAACGGGGCAGTTTGGCCCGTTCTTCCCGGACTCGACATCGCACGACATGTTCCACACGTCCGCCGACATCGCCTGGAATTTCCACGTCACGGCGCCGGTGTCCGCGTTGAGGGCGATCACAGCGTCGGATGTGTCGGTGCCCGGGTGGGAGGTGTTCTCACCCGACGTCACGATGATGGCGTTGCGCTTGGCATCATACACGGGCACCGACCAGATCGGCGCGCCTGAGGGGCCCTTCTGCTTGACGCCGACCGAGTTGACCTGGCCGTTGTAGGTCGGCTCAGGCATGGTGTGGTATTCCCACGCGTGGCTGCCGTCGGCCGCATTCAGCGCCACGACCGAGCCATGGCCGGTGCAGCATTCCGTGCGCGGGTTCATGCCGGCGGCGACGCCTGAGGCAGACAGAGGCACGATCACCTTGTCCTTGGCGAAGATCACGCCGCCACGCACCGCGCCGCCCGAACCATCCACCGGTTGGCCGCTGGCTTTCCAGACGAGCGCGCCATTCGCGGCGTCGACGACATGAATGTCGCGACCAACCGAAAGCGCCACAACGCGGCGTCCGCCGATCTCACCGATGGCGGGCGTATTGCGCGAGTTGGCGGCGTACGACCACTTCACGCACCCCGAGGCGGCGTCGATGGCGAGCAGCTTCTGTCCGCCGGTCGTGAAGATGGTGCCGTCGCTGAGCACGGATGCGCCTGTGCCCGAACCCTGTCCGGGGAAAGCGATCGACCAGGCGACATCGAGGTTGGCGAGCTGCGCCTTGGTAAGTCCGGCCTGCGCGGCGCTGAGGCTGCGGGTCTGGTTGGCGTCGACGCCGAAGCCGGATGAGACGACGCTGGCGGAAGAGGAGACGGCGCGCTTGTCGGCGGTGCACATCAGCCCGTCCGTCCATGCAGCGGAGGCCGAGGCCTGGCCTGCGGTGAGCCACGCGATCAGGTCTGTCTTCTCTTTCTCGTTCAGGCTGGCCGCCATCGGCGCCATGACACCTGTCGTCATCACTTCGCGAAGCCGGGCAGGCGTAATCAGCTTGATCGACGACAGCGTCGCGGCGCGTGTCGCGCCGGGGTTGTCATGGCAGGTCGCGCAAGACTTCTGGTAGACGCCCGCGCCGGGATGGTCGGGCGGAGTTTGCCCGATGGCCGCAGGCGTCATCGCAGGAATTGAGAGCGCCGCGAAGGCGGCGAGACCCGCACTGGCGCCGACGCCAAGCAATGTCGCCTGCAGGGACTTGCGCAGTTTCATTGGTCAATCCTCCCGGGCCGTGGACCGCGCCACGCACCTTCCGTTTCATCCGGTTTAGACGGCTATTCCGGTTGCCGGGCAAGAGGCAGCGTGCAGGCTTCACAAGCGTTTGCTTTGTGACGTCTCAGCTCCGCCACCTCAGCGTGCGTGGCTCGATCGGATTGGCGAATGGCCTGCCTTCAGAGCGTGCAGCAGCCCACTCCTTCTTGAGGATGCGGTACCATTTGGCCTGCACATCGATGTCGTCGATCCACAGCATGTTCTGCTGGTAGGCCAGGCCCTTGTTCTGCAGGTTCACCATGTGGCCGTCCTGCCCGAGAAATTTCTGCGCAGCGGGGATCAGGACCGGCAGGGCGATGTCGAGGAAGGGCGCGTTGTTCCAGAACGTGATCTGCGTGATGCGCGTCTTCTTCAGCGTGATCGGCGTGAGGCAGGTCAGCGTGAAGATGCGGCGTTTCTGCGCCTCCACGATCTCCCACCGGAAGCCGGGAATCTGGAACACGATCTCGGTCGTGACTTCCGAGCCCATCAGCATCTTGTAGGCGAGCGAATTGCCCGACGGCGTGTGACGCGCAAGCGCCCAGCCGCGGTCGGCGGGAATGAACGGTTTCTCCTTCAGCCGCAGGCCGGTGCTCGGCGGACGCCACCACCACTGGTTATGCACGAATGGCACATGCGCCGGATCCATCAGGCCGACGACAGCGTCATCCATGTGCGCGTTGAAAATCTGGTGGACGATGAACTTCGGATTGAGCCCCGCGCCGATCTCGAAGCTCGGCGGAGGCGCGGCGGGCGGTTCGTCGGAGCGCGGATTGTCGGCAACGTAGACGAAGATCATGCCGTTGATCTCATGCACCGGATAGCGCCGCACGCGCACCTTGTCTGTCGCG
Organism: Azorhizobium sp. AG788; assembly: GCA_943371945.1. Lineage (GTDB taxonomy): Bacteria > Pseudomonadota > Alphaproteobacteria > Caulobacterales > Hyphomonadaceae > UBA7672. Next base: position 9,134 of record CALRWU020000048.1, on the reverse strand, counting down.
AAGTCGTCGATGTTCGGCAGCGACGGCATCAGCTTGCAGCCGCCATCCGTGCCGAAGCGCCAGCCATGGTACGGGCATTCGATGGTCGGCTGCCCGTTGGTCTCGACCTGTCGCCCGGCTGACAGCGGCACGAGGCGGTGCGGACAGACATCACGCAGGGCGAATGCTTCGCCTTTTTCGGTGCGGGCGAGCAGGACGGGCTGGCCGAGGATGATCCGCCGGAATTGCGTCCCCCGCGCCAGAGTCTTCGACGCGCACGCGAAGTACCAGCTGTCGGTCAGCCAGCCTTCGGTCGTGACACCGGCCGATTTCGTGAGTGTTCCGTCTGCCATTCAGGTCCAGAGCCTTGATTGCCCGGCACTATCCAATGTTTGGTGCTCCCAGTCGAGATAGATGGATGGGGATCGCTCATGGCGGGAAAGATCAAGCCCGAAAGGGCCGCAAAGACAAAACCCGCCAAAATGCGCTCTGCCGCGACCACGTCCGGCGCCTGCCTGTGCGGCGGCGTGGAGATCGAGATCGACACGCCTGTCTTCTGGTCCTGGCATGATCATTCCGCCTCGACCCGCCTCGCACATGGCGCGGCCTACGCCACCTTTGTCGGCTGCTGGAAGAGCAAGGTTCGGATCGTGCGGGGCAAGGAACTGGTCTCAGACTTTGCCGACACCGCGCGCGGCCATGTGCGGAGCTTCTGTTCGCGCTGTGGATCGCCGGTGATGTTTGCGCGGGGCAAGTCGCCGAAAATGGTGAACCTGCCGCGTGCGCTGTTCGCGGGACGGACAGGGCGCGAGAGCAAGTATCATGTCGCCATCGAAGAGATGCGCGACTGGGCCTATCTCGGCGCGCCGGTCGGGCCGCTGAAAGGCTATCCTGGCGTGACGATCGAGAAGGGGAAACGGTCTGTCAGGAAGCCGTCAGGCGTTGGGCTTTTCGAAGCCGAATGACTGGGCTCAGGCCGCCTGAGACGTTCGAACGGGCGTCAACGCGCTGAAGTTCTTCAACAGGATCTGGCCGCTGTCCTGTCTGATCAGATAGGCGGGATCGCGCCGACAGGCATCCTGAGTGACCGTGGCGCCTTCGATCGTGCGCTCAAGCCGGTGCGTAAAGACCTTCTGGATGACGCCTTCGACGACGCGGCCATCGTGTGTCCAGGCAACACGTGCGCCGGGTGTGAGGTACTTCTTTTTCAGTTGTATCATGTTCAAACCAGTTGCGACGCCGAGCGCCCCACCAGACCATCAGAGTTGTTGCTAAACTGTCGCATTTGCAAGGCGACAAAATGATCACTGCGGAACTCCGCGCAGTTAGTCGGCGCTTTTCGCTGTAGTTGACGCGAATGTGCGCTGCCTATCGCCGCCTTTGGCGCGTGACTCTACGGCATGAATGAATCGTAAAGTGGAACTTTGAAACCCGCGCGCGGAAAGCCCGTTGGGTCAGCAGGGGCGGTGCTCGCCGGTCATCGGCGTTGGGGGTCCATGAGTGAAAGGAAACCCCATGATCAAGTTCGTTCTCGCTTCGGCCACGCTGGCGATCTTTGCAGCTCCCGCGTTCGCCCAGGTCACCACGCAGCCGACGACGTCCACGCCTCCGGCTGCCGAAGACAAGTTCATCAAGCATGACAAGGATGGCGACGGTGCTCTGTCGGTTGCTGAGGTGAAAGCCGCCGATGCAAAAGTCACGCAGGCGGATTTCGACAAGTATGACGGCGACAAGAGCCAGTCGCTGTCCAAGGAAGAATTCACGAAGTGGGTCGAGGCAAAAACCACCCCGCCGGCCTCAGCGCCGGGCTGAGATAGCTGAGTGACATCGTGAGGAGCGCGAAGGGTGTGGGTTCGTCCCACACCCTTCTGCATGTCTCGGGTCAGTGCACCATGAAGTTGATGGTCCGGGTCTCTGTCACGGGCGCAGCGGCGTCGGCAGAATCCCGGCGTTCGAATTTCACCTTCGCGATCACGTCTTTCGTGAGCGGCTTCACCTCCACGACATGATGCGTGGCGCCGTCCGGCATCGCCTGGTCCGACGCGCCGACAACCTCGATCTGGGTTGCGTCGGTGGGCGTTGCGGTCCAGTTGCCGGCGGGCAGGTGGACCTTCTCGGTCTTCGTTGTGTCCGTGTGGAACATCGCGCCGTCCGCAGTTTCCATCACGTTCGCATCGTCGGCCGCGTCCGCTGCCTTCATGCCATCATCCATCGCGGGCGCAGCAGGCGCTTCTGCAGCCGGCGCCGGCGTGGGTTCGACGGGCTTGGCCGGCTCGCCGCCACAGGCAGTCAGGCCGAGTGCTGCAGCCGCAGCCAGGATGATTCGCATGAGAAATTCCTCCGATTTTTCGCGTTCGCTCCTGTTACTCCCGGTCGCGCCGCGAGGCTAGACGGGGTCGCTGGAACGTAAGCCCGGATCAGTGCAAACTGCTCGAGTTGATGGGGAGGCAGTTCAACATGGGAGAAGACCGGATCCGGGCGCGGTTTGAGCGGCTGACGGACTTCCTCGCGCGCATTCCGCCGGTTGAAACCGACCACACCCCGACGCATGGCATCGCGCGGGGGGAGGCCAATGGCCAGTGGTGGGTGCAGTTCCACCTCGACATCGAGCATGATCTGTCCTGGCACGTCGTGCAGGAACTCGCCTGTGTCCTGAACTACCTGTCTCTGGAAGAGCGGTTGCCGACCGTGTTCAAGCCGGTCTCGCCAGCGCCCCATCTCAATGGCGGGCCGGATGAATTCCTGTCTTGGGTGATCGAGTGCCCCAGCACCATGTCGCCGGATACCGTCGCTGAGTGGCTTGAAGGACGGTTGCCCAAGCCGGTCGAAGACGAAGGCGCTTGGTTTGGCGAGGAAGACGATGACGCTGACACCGACGATGACGAGCCGGCTGGCTGGATCGACGATGAGGACGACGAATAGGCCCTGATGCGAAAAGGCGCGCGACCTGCGAAGGTCACGCGCCAGTTTCGGATGGTCGCGTTCTTACAGTGCGATGAAATTGCCGTGGAAGCCCGGCGGGATCTGCACCGGGATGGTGATTGTGGCCTGCGGCGCGCCTGTGAAGTTGCGGGCATCGAGGATGACGAAGTCAGTCGTCTTCTTCTCCGCGTCGATGACGAAGCCGACCAGCCAGCCTTCATCTTCCGCACTGGTCGCGCTCGCCGGAACGAAGACAAACTCGCCCGGCATTTTGCCTTCGCCGAAATCGTGCGTCTCGCGTGTCCCAGCTTCGAGATCATGTTTGAACAGGCGCGAGTCGCCCATGAACGCTGGATCGCGATCCTCGGGCAGGGCCATGGTGTAGGCATAGCGATAGGACTTGCCCATGCGGCGCTCGTCAGGCCGCGGGAATTCCTGCGACGTCGCATCGATCACCTTGCGCGTCACTTTTTTCGCAACCGGGTCGATCGTCAGCCGCTCGAACGGTGTCTTCTGCGAGTCCGGACCCATCGCACCATCGGCAAACATGTCGGCATGTACGGCCGCATCCATGATCACCTTGCCGTCTGCGGTTTCGTAGGCGTTCGCGGGATGGAAGATGTAGCACGGCTCGATATCGCACCAGATGATGTCGGACCCCTTGCCCTCGCGCGGCAGCAGGCCGATGCGCGCGGCATGCTTGGGATTCCAGCGATAGGGGAAGCTCTCGCCCGCGACGAGCGCCGCCATCGAGAAGGTGACAGGAAGATCCATGACGATCACATAGGACTTGGTGATCATGCAGTCGTGGATCGATGGGCCGTCCTGTACTTCAATCGGCTCGTTGCGGCGTACCTTGCCGTCCTTGTCGAGCACTGTGTGCCACACTGTCGTCGGATCGCCGCCTGCATAGCAGATCGCATGCATCTCACCGGTCTCGGGATCGAGGTGCGGATGCGCGGAGAACGCCTTGCCGAACGTGCCCTCGAAGTCCGAGAATTTGCGCGTCTCGAGTTCTTCCGTGACTTCCGCCGGATATCCGCCGGCTTCGACGATCGCGAGAATCTTGCCCGCATGGCCGACCACGTTGGTGTTGGGGCTGCCGCGTCCCCGCGGACCCGGCACCGGCGCCTCGTGCAGCGCCTCGCTCACCGGCGTCGAGCGGATCCAACGGTTGCGATACCACAGCGCCTTGCCGTCCTGGATGCGCAGGCCGTGCAGCATCGCGTCGCCAACGAACCAGTGGTGCGTCGCTGGGTTTGGCATCTTCAGCGGGTTCGGCCCGTTGCGCAGGTAGACGCCATTGAGGGCAGGCGGGATCGTTCCCGTCACCTTGAGGTCGGTGATTGTATTTTCTTCCTTCATCGGCGTGTGGACGCCGGTGAGATACGGGTTCGGCGCCTTGGCGCGGCGCATCGTGCGGTTGAAGTTGGCGACACCCATAATGCCGGTGGTAACGAGGCCGCGGATGGCGCTTTCAACGGGGCTGGTCATGGCGTTTGTCCCTCTATTTTTTTGAGTCTGTTCGGCGGTCTGACGTCTCGGAAGGCTCGTATCGTGCGCGGCATTTGGGCCGATTGTGCCCGCTGCCGACTATGTTTACGGTGCTAACATGTCAGCAAATGATAACAGCGTCAACATCGAAAACTCAGCAGAGCGCTATCACCATGGCGACCTGCGCTCGGCCCTGGTGGAAGAGGGTCTGAAAAGGCTGGAAAACGGGCCTGCAGAAGCGCTCAGCCTGCGCGAAGTGGCGCGCAATGTCGGCGTGTCGGCGACGGCCGTTTACCGCCACTTCCCGGACAAGGCGGCGTTGCTGCGCGCTCTGAGCGAAGTGGGTGGCGAGAGAATCGCGGATGCCTTCAAGGTCGCGATGGCCAATGCAAAGCCCGGCAAGGACGCGTTCAACGCCATGGGCCGCGCCTATGTGCGCTTCGCGCTGGCGAACCCATCGCTGTTCCGGCTGATGATGTCCCCGGCGGTCCGTCGCGGTGCGTCGGGCGAGCCCGATCCTCGCGGCATGCAGATGCTGGCCAGTTCGCTGAACGAGTTGAGCGGCGGCAAGATGTCGTCCGAAGAGCAGAAGATCCGCCGGCTGCAGGCATGGTCCGTCGTGCACGGTCTCGCCATGCTGATGCTCGACGGACTGGTCCCCGCCGACGACAAGATCATCGACAGCGTGCTCGAGACGCGGATCGTCTAGCGAACAGGCCGATAGTGCTGTCCGAAATTCGGCTGCGAGCTGACCTGGCCGGTCATATACTCAGGCCATGAACCGCTACCATCTCTTCGAGACAGCGATCGGATGGGCTGGCGTCGCCTGGAGCGATGACGGCTTGATCGGCGCCCATCTGCCTGAACCCAATCCGGCCATTGCGCGCGCTTCGTTCCAGCGCCGCTTTCCCGACGCCGTGGAATCAGAACCGTCACCGACGATCGCCAGCGTCGCCGCTGAGATCCAGTCCCTGCTGCGCGGCGAGAGGCCAACGCTCCAAGACGCCCCGCTCGATCTCAAACGCGTTCCGGACTTCCACGCCAGGGTCTACGCCATCGCACGGGCCATCCCGCCCGGTGAGACGCGCACCTATGGCGAAATCGCCGTGCAGCTTGGCGACAGGCTGTTGGCGCAACAGGTCGGGCAGGCGCTGGGCAAGAACCCCTGGCCCATCATCGTGCCCTGCCATCGCGTGACGGCGGCCGATGGCAAGATCGGCGGCTTCTCCGCACGCGGCGGCGCGATGACCAAGCTCAGACTGCTCGAGATCGAAGGTGCGAAGGCCGCCGGGCAGGGCGACCTGTTCGGCTGACTTACTCCGCCGCCGCCCGCTTCGGCAGTTTCCAGCCCGGACGCGCGAAGTGGCAGGTATAACCGTTCGGAATCCGCTCAAGATAATCCTGGTGCTCGGGCTCCGCTTCCCAGAACGCGCCGACGGGCTCGACTTCCGTCACCACCTTGCCCGGCCACAGACCGGACGCATCGACATCCTTGATGGTGTCGAGCGCAATGCGCTTCTGCTCCTCGCTCTCGTAGTAGATCGCCGAGCGATAGCTCATGCCCATGTCATTGCCCTGACGGTTCTTCGTCGACGGGTCATGGATCTGGAAGAAGAACTCCAGCAGGTCGCGATACGACCATTTGGCGGGATCGAAGATGATCTCGATCGCCTCTGCGTGCGTGCCGTGATTGCGATAGGTGGCGTTGGGAACGTCGCCGCCCGAATACCCGACGCGCGTCGAGATCACGCCGGGCTTCTTGCGGATCAGGTCCTGCATGCCCCAGAAACAGCCGCCAGCGAGAACTGCGCGTTCGGTGGTCATGGGCGAACTCCTAAGGTTAGCGCTTCCCGCCCAATGTAGTGCGGGTGGGCTTCAACCTCCAGTACGCGCGAGAAACCCTCTTGGTTACGCCGTCGGACCAGCTTCGAGCACATCCTCAACGGTGCGCAGGCCCGGCTTCGGCGACGTCACCAGCACGGCCATGTTTCCGGGCAGGTGCTTGTTGTCGAGCATCTTCTCGTGCGCCAGCGGAATGTCGGCAAACGGGAACACTTCCGACATGCACGGGTCGAGGCGGCGCTCGATCATCAGCTGGTTGGCCTGGCTGGCCTGCAGCAGGTTGGCGAAGTGCGAGCCCTGAACGCGCTTCTGGCGCATCCAAAGGAAGCGCGCATCCATCGTCAGGTTGAAGCCTGTGGTGCCCGCGCAGATCACGACCATGCCGCCGCGCTTCACCACGAACACTGAGACTGGCATCGTCGCCTCGCCCGGGTGTTCGAAGACGATGTCCACGTCCTTGCCGCCGGTGTGCTGCCACAGCGCTTTGCCGAACTTCCGTGCTTCCTTCATGTAGTCGTTGAACTCAGGGCTGTTCACCTTGGGCAGCTGGCCCCAGCACTTGAAGTTGTTGCGGTTGATCACGCCCTTGGCGCCCATCGAGAGCACGAAGTCGGTCTTCGAATCGTCCGAGATGACGCCGATCGCGTTCGCGCCTGCGACCGCGCAGAGCTGCACGGCGTAGGAGCCGAGGCCGCCGGAAGCGCCCCAGATCAGCACGTTCTGCCCCGGACGCAGCACGTGCGGACGGTGACCGAACAGCATCCGATACGCTGTCGCGAGGGTCAGCGTGTAGCAGGCCGCTTCTTCCCACGTCAGGTGTTTCGGCCGGTCCATCAGCTGGCGCGACTGCACGCGGCAGAACTGCGCGAACGAACCGTCCGGCGTCTCATAGCCCCAGATGCGCTGGGTCGGCGAGAACATCGGATCGCCGCCATTGCACTCCTCGTCGTCGCCATCGTCCTGGTTGCAGTGGATGACCACTTCATCGCCCGGCTTCCAGCGCTTCACGCGCGAGCCCACGGCCCAGACGATGCCCGAGGCATCCGAACCTGCGACGTGATAAGGCTGTTTGTGGACATCGAACATCGACACGGGCTCGCCGAGGCCGGCCCAGATCCCGTTATAGTTGACGCCGGCCGCCATCACGAGAACGAGCACTTCGTCAGACGCGATCTCCGGCGTCGGCACGACTTCAAGCTGCATTGCCGTCAGCGGTCGACCCTGACGCTCGCGCCGGATCGCCCAGGCGTGCATGTTCTTGGGGACGTGAAAATCGGGCGGAATCTCCCCAACCGCGTAGAGGTCTTTCACTTCACGCTTCGTTGCGCCGTCTGCCACGTAAGGGTTCTCCCGCTGTCACTCGATCATCGCCGCTCCGCCGTTTGTCCCGGTGCGGCAAAGGGGTCGTCAAGCGGGCGCCACATTGCCAAGACATTTGCGGATTGCAAGCAATCTTGTTGCACCGCAACAGGTTTGCTGCGGGTGTGTCCGCACATCCTGGTCACGTTCGCGCGTTCACGCAGGACTTTGTGCCCTAGGCGGCGCCGATTGCAGCGGCGAATTGTCTAGGGCGTCCGGGCATTTGGCCGAGACTTGCAGAGTCGATTCTTCGGGCGGAGCCGTCAGTGAAACCAAGAGCACAAATCCAATCGCAACGCCTGCGGCCCCGAGACCCAGAAGTGGCCGGCCGAAACGCGATCTCAGCGCGCGTGACATGAATTCCCCCTTGCTGCCGGGGCGCTGGCTGGCGCACCTCTGACGCGCACAAGGTTAACGCCGATTTGGGCAGTCCGATGGCAGGAGACATTAGATGACGGGGCAGGCCCAGGTAGGACAGACGATGACACGACAGGCGTGGGTGAACGGCGTCTACGTCGCGGCGGACGAGGCGAAGATTTCGCCCTTCGACCGCGGCTTCCTGTTTGCCGATGGCGTCTACGAGGTAACCGCTGTTTACGACGGCCGTCTGATCGACATGGAGCGGCACCTTGATCGTCTTGAGCGTTCGTTGCGCGAGTTGAAGTTCGGCACGATGCCCGACCGGCGCGAACTGGAAGAAGTTCACCGCACGCTTGTTGCGAACAACAGCATCACTGAGGGCTATGTCTACCTGCAGGTGACGCGCGGCGCGTACGGCGCGCGGGACTTCGTGGCGCCCGACAGCCCCCGTCTCACCACCTTCATGTTCGCAGAGCCGCGTGCGCTGATCGACACGCCATCCGCGCGCAATGGTTCGCGCATCGTGACGCTGCCCGACATCCGCTGGGCGCGCCGCGACATCAAGTCGGTCGGCCTTCTCGCGCAGGCGCTCGCCAAGACCGAGGCGAAGGCGAGGGGCGCTGACGACGCCTGGCTTGTCGCGCCGGATGGCTTCGTCACCGAAGCAGCCTCGGCGAACGCGTGGATCGTCACGCAGGATGGAGAGATCATCACGCGCGCCCTCTCGAACATGATCCTGGCAGGCGTCACGCGCCACGCCCTGTTCGATGCGCTGGGCCAGCGCGGCGGCAAGATCAGCGAACGCAGTTTCACGGTCGAAGAAGCGAAGGCGGCAGTCGAAGCTTTCACCACCGCCGCCACCGGGCTGGTGACGCCCGTCGTCGAAATCGACGGCGTGAAACTCGGCTCCGGCAAACCCGGCCCCGTCACCCGCAACGTGCAGAAGGTCTACTACACCGCCATCGGCGCTGACGTCGCGAAGGCCGCGCCCTGGATCGAGCCATAGAGCGGGCGGCGCCTCGACGTCAGGGATTCTCGAACGGAGACAATCAGGGCAGTGTCAGGGTCAGGCGGCTGATTCGGGAGGGCAAATGGGCAAGCGCATCGACGTCATGGGCGAGATGTTCACCGCTGTGCCCTTTGGCGAGACGCGTTTTTTCGGCCTGCCCTGCGTCTAC
>CALRWU020000047.1:0-11957 GCA_943371945.1 Azorhizobium sp. AG788 | reverse complement strand
GAGATCGCCGATCGGCTGCTGACAGTCGCGGGGCAGCGGGCGAAGTATCTCGGACCCGGCGAGAACGACGCGAATATCACGAGCGATCTTTATCACCAGCGCATGATCCAGTCGAAGCGCGTGGAAGCGTTACTGGCGGGGCCGGAGGGCGCAGCCGATACGCCGAGCGCCGAGGCGCGGGCGCTCGCCGATGGCTATGTCGCGGGTTTCAACCGCTATCTGAAGGAAACCGGCGTCGACAAGATTTCGGATCCGCGCTGCAAGGGCGCCGCGTGGGTGCATGACATTACCGCGCTCGATTTCTGGCGGCACATGTATGTCGGCCAGACTGTGGACGGCTTCTTCGCACCGACCACGAGCGCTGCGCCGCCTGCCGCCGATCATGCCGCTCTGGCGCCGGATCTCGTGCCGGAGGATGCCAGCGGCTGGGGCTCGAACGCTTACGGTATCGGCCGGGAGATGACGAAGGGTGGCAAGGGCGTGCTGCTCGGCAACCCGCACTATCCATGGGACGGCGTGAACCGGTTCTATCGCACGCACTTCATCATTCCGGGCGACATCAACATTATCGGCGTGAGCTATATCGGCATGCCGATGATCCGCATCGGGCACACCGAAACGCTGGCGTGGAGCAACACGGTCTCCACCGCGCGGAGGAGCGGGTATTACGAACTTCAGCTCAATCCGCAGGATCCAACACAGTACAAGTATGACGGGCAATGGCTGCCGATGACGAAGGACAGCGTCTCGGTCGAGGTAATGCGCGATGGCAAAGTCACGCCGGAGACGCGCACGCTGTATGCGACACGCTGGGGCCCGGTCTTCGAGAGCGAGAGCTTCCCGTGGACGAAGGACAAGGCGTATGCATTGCGCACCGTCGAGGTCGGGCTGCGCGATCCGGATCAGTATATGGCTGTGTGGCGGTCGAAGACCGTGCGCGACATGAAGGCGTCGCTGGCGAAGTGGCAGTCGTTCCGGTTCAACGCGACGGCCGTCGATTCAACGGGCGAGGCGCTGTACGGCGACATGGGGATGATCCCAAACGTGTCGCAGGCGCTGGTTGATAAATGCGCTGCCTCTGACTTTGCAAAGAAGCAGTGGAAGGAGACGCGGTTCGCCGTACTCGATGGATCGCGGGCGGAATGCGACTGGGCGACGGACAAGGATTCGTCGGCGCCGGGCGTTGCGGGGGCGGAGGCGGGGCCACACCAGTTCCGCACCGACTATGTCATGCAGAGCAATGACAGCTACTGGCTGACCAACATGTATGCGCCAATCACCGGGCTGAGCCCCACCTTTGGCGACGAAGCGACGCCGCGCAGCCTGCGCACGCGCGCCTCGCACGATCAGGTGGAGCGGCGGGTTGCGGGCACGGATGGGTTCGGCGCGCCGAAGTTCGATCTCGAGACGATGAAGCAGGTGATGCTGTCTGATCGCCACTATGGCGGCGAGCTGGTGCGAGATGACCTCGTGAAAGCCTGCAAGGCGTCGGGCAAGGCGAAGCTGAAAGCGGCGTGCGACGTGCTTGCGAGCTGGGACCTGAAGGTGAACCTCGACAGCCGGGGCGCACACCTGTTCCACCTGTTCGCGGAGGCGGGGGGCATTCAGTGGAAAGACAAGTTCGATCCCAAGGATGCGGTGCATACGCCGGGCAAGCTGGACACCGCCAATCCCAAGGTGATGGCAGCGCTGGAGACGGCGGTCGACAAGCTCAACGCGCTGAACATACCGCTCGATGCCAGGCTGGGCGATGTGCAGGCCGAGACGCGGAACGGCAAGGCCATCCCGATCCATGGCGGCGCCGGACCGGAAGGCGTGTTCAACGTGATCTCGGTGGACGACAAGAGCCTTGAGCCGGTGAAAGGCTGGACCAGCATTCGTCACGGCGCGAGCTGGATCTATGTGGTGGAGTTCACGGACACGGGGCCGAAGAGCCAGGGCTTCCTGACCTATTCGGAATCGACCGACCCGACCTCGCCGCACTATTCGGACCAGACAGAGCTTTATTCCAAGAAGGGCTGGGACGACCTGTTGTTCAACGATGCGGATGTCGAGAAGGCAGTCGTGTCGCGGGTGCAGATCAGCGAGTGATGCGATGAGCGAGACGATCCTTTACGGCTACTGGCGGTCCTCTGCGACCTATCGCACGCGGATTGCCCTGAACCTGAAGGGCGTCTCGTATCGCACCGTAGGCGTGCACCTCCTGAAGGACGAGCAGGTGCAACCGGCGCATCTGGCGCGGCATCCGTCGGGCCGTGTGCCCATCCTGGAGATCGACGGGCATCGCATCGGCCAGTCGATGGCGATGATCGACTATCTCGACGAGACGCGGCCGGAGCCCCCCCTGCTGCCGCGCGATGCCGCGCTGCGGGCGCAGGTGCGGGATTTCAAGGATCAGATCGTGGCGGACATCCACCCGCTCAACAACACATCCACGCTGGCGCGTCTGCGATCGCAGTTCGGGGCGGACGATGCGGCGATCGCGAGCTGGTACGAGCACTGGATCGTGCGCGGGTTCAAGGTGCTGGAACAGATGCTGCCATCTAGTGGCGAGTTCTGTGTTGGCGGTCACGCGACGCTGGCGGATATCGTGCTGGTCCCGCAGGTGACGAATGCGCGGCGCTATCCGCAGATCGATCTCGGGCAGTTCCCCAACATCCTGCGCATCGATACGGCGCTTCGAAAGATCAAAGCCTTTCATGACGCGGCGCCGGAACAACAGCCGGAGGCGAAGCAGCAATGACCTCTCAGGCGGAGCCGATATGACCAAAGGCAAATGGATCCCGGTTCAGGGGGCGGAAGGCAAGCACTCGAAACAGGCGCATGCAGATCTGCCGGAGGGCACGTATGAGCGGGAGATGTCGAAGGAAGGCTTCTTCGGGCCGGCAGCCTTCTTCTATCATCCGGAGCCGCCGACGGGTTGGACCAGTTTTGAGGGGCCGTTGAGGCCGCGCGCGTTTGATCTCACGCGCACGCATGGCGGTCGCGGCAGTGGCACGCCCTCGCCGTGGCAGGCGCCAGTGGTCTTGCACAACAAGGCGTGCGAGCTGCGCTACTGGCGCATGGTGCACAATCAGGAACGCATCGCGCGAAACTCGGATGGCGACACGCTGTTGTTCATTCACGAGGGATTTGGCCACCTCTACACCGACTGGGGCCACATAGAGGTTGAGGCGGGCGACTATGTCTATCTGCCGCGTGGTGCGATGTGGCTCATGGATCGTGGCACGGCGGACCTGGTTGAAATCCTGATCATCGAAGCGACGAACGCGCATTTTACGCTGCCGGATCGCGGCCTGCTGGGCCCTCATGCCATATTCGATCCTGCAGTCTTGCAGACGCCGCGCATCGATGAGGCGCATCAGGCGATGCAGGCCAATCCGCATGCGTGGACAGTGGAGGTCAAGAAGCGCGGGCAGGTGTCGACGATCACCTATCCCTATTTCCCGATGAACGCCGTCGGCTGGCACGGCGATCTCGCGCCGGTGAAACTCAATGTCAGGGATATCCGCCCGGTCGTCTCACACCGCTACCATCTGCCGCCCAGCGTGCACACGACCTTCCTGTCGGATCGTTTCGTCGTCTGCACCTTCGCCCCGCGCCCGTTCGAGACGGACCCCGGCGCGATCAAGGTGCCGTTCTTCCACAACAATGACGATTTCGACGAAGTGCTGTTCTACCACGCCGGCGACTTTTTCAGCCGCGACAACATCAAGGCCGGGATGATGACGTTCCATCCCTCGGGCTTCACGCATGGGCCGCATCCGAAGGCCCTGACGAAGATGCTCAAGCAGGACAAGCCGATGACGGACGAGTATGCCGTGATGATCGATACACGCGATCCGCTGGATGTGGGCGCGGAGGCCGACGCGATCGAGAACCCTGACTACGTCAACAGCTGGAAGCCGAAGTAAGCTAGTGCTTGCCGCGGCAATGCTTGCGCCTACTTCCCCAGAAGGTGCGTTGGGTTCGTACCGGACGTATCAAAACTTGATGGAGGTGGTATCGGCCCGCCCAATAGAGGATTTTCGCATGCGCGCTGTCGTAAGCACTGCAATGGCTGCGCTTCTTTTGGCTGCGTGTGGCGGCGCCGAACCCGCACCCACCGTTCCGGCCGTCACGCCCGAACCGGCGCCTGTTGAGATGCCTGCGGAGACCCCGCCCCCGCTGGCCGTACCGGAGGGCCGCATCGGCACGATGAACCTTACGTGTGGAGGGGAGAGCTTCCGGGTCGCCTTCCTGGATACCCACGCCGCAATCGTCAGCGCCGATGGCGCGACGACAATCGAGCTTCCGAAGCTGGAGCCTAGCGCGACGTCTGCGCCGGGCGTTACCACCTACACGGACGGCAAGCAGACCTTTGCCAGGTCGGGCGGCGGGGATACCGCGACCGTAATCCGCTACGCCGTGGGTCGGATGGCTTTTCAGGATTGTGCGATCGCACAGAACTGACACGGACTCTGTTTGCTCCGCGCCGAATTTGACGGCATAGAGTGGACATGAAGCTCGCATCCCTGAAACATGGCCGGGACGGACGCCTCGTCGTCGTATCCCGCGATCTCACACGCTGCGCGGACGCATCGCACATCGCGCCGACCTTGCAGGCCGCTCTGGATAACTGGAAGCGCCATGCGCCACGTCTGGAGATGCTGGCGGAAGAGGTCGAGCTGGGCTCTGTGCCCGCCGACCGGTTTCACGAGAAGGACTGCGCCTCGCCGCTGCCGCGCGCCTATCAGTGGGCGGATGGGTCTGCTTACGTGAATCACGTGCAACTGGTGCGCAAGGCACGCGGCGCAGACATGCCGGAAACATTCTGGACCGATCCTCTGATGTATCAGGGCGGTTCGGATAGTTTTCTCGGCCCGCGCGATCCGATCCCGCTCGGCAATGAAGAATGGGGCTGTGATCTTGAGGGTGAGGTTGCGGTGATCACGGGCGATGTGCGCCTCGGCGCCAGCCACAATGAGGCCCAGCGTGCGGTGCGGTTGGTGATGCTTGCGAACGACGTGTCGCTGCGCAACCTGATACCTGAAGAACTCGCCAAGGGCTTTGGCTTCTTTCATTCCAAACCGTCGTCGGCGTTCTCGCCCGTTGCGGTCACGCCGGACGAACTGGACGGCATGTGGGACGGCGTCCGCTTGAATGGCGCGTTGACGGTGCGGGTGAACGGAGAGCCGTTTGGCAGGGCGAATACGCGCGTCGACATGACGTTTGATTTTCCGACCCTGATTGCTCACGCAGCCAGAACACGTGCGCTGTCGGCGGGCACGATTATTGGCTCAGGCACGGTCTCGAACCGGGGCGAAGATGGCGGTCCGGGCAAGTCGATTGCTGATGGCGGTGTCGGATATTCGTGCATCGCCGAACTGAGAATGGTCGAAACCATCACCAAGGGCGCCCCAAGCACAGGTTTCCTGAAGCGCGGCGACCGGGTTGAGATAGAAATGCTGGATGACAAGGGCCGGTCCGTGTTTGGCCGGATCGACCAGGTCGTCGGCGGGTAAGGAAAGGTTCGAAGATGGCGAACAAGGTCTACGCCGATGCGGCGGGCGCGCTCGCGGGCGTGCTATTCGACGGAATGACGATCATGGCTGGCGGCTTCGGCCTGTGCGGCATTCCGGAAAACCTGATCCGGGAAATCCAGCGCTCGGGCGTGAAGAACCTGACCGTCATTTCGAACAATGCGGGGGTCGACGGCTTTGGCCTCGGCGTGCTGCTGAATTCGAAGCAGGTGAAGAAGATGATCTCGTCCTACGTCGGCGAGAACAAGGAATTCGAGCGTCAGTATCTGTCAGGCGAACTGGAGCTGGAGTTCAACCCGCAGGGCACGCTGGCTGAACGCTGCCGCGCGGGCGGCGCCGGCATTCCGGCGTTCTACGCGAAGGCTGGCGTCGGGACGCTGGTGGCCGAAGGCAAGGAGACGCGCGTCTTCAATGGCGAGACCTATGTGATGGAAACGGGGCTCGTGGCCGACCTTTCCATCGTGAAGGCCTACAAGGGCGATACGCAGGGCAACCTGATTTACAACAAGACAGCCCGCAACTTTAACCCGATGATGGCGATGGCTGGAAAGATCACGATCGCCGAAGTTGAAGAACTGGTTCCGACGGGCGATCTCGACCCGGACGAGATCCACACGCCGGGCATATTCGTGAAGCGTATCTTCAAGGGTACATTCGAGAAGCGCATTGAACAGCGCACTATCCGCAAAAGGGAGGCTGTCTGATGCCCTGGGATCGTGATCAGATGGCGGCGCGCGCCGCGCAGGAGCTGAAGGACGGGTTCTATGTGAACCTCGGCATCGGCATTCCGACGCTGGTGGCCAACCACATCCCCGATGGCGTCGACGTTACGCTGCAGTCCGAGAATGGCATGCTTGGCATGGGCCCTTTCCCCTTCGAGGGCGAGGAAGACCCGGACCTGATCAATGCGGGCAAGCAGACCATCACGACGCTCGATCGCTCATCCTTCTTCGACAGCGCCACGTCGTTCGCGATGATCCGGGGTGGCCACATTGATCTTGCGATCCTTGGCGCCATGGAGGTGTCCGAGACCGGCGATCTCGCCAACTGGATGATCCCCGGCAAACTGGTCAAAGGCATGGGCGGCGCGATGGATCTGGTGGCGGGCGTGAAACGCGTCGTGGTCATCATGGATCACGCCAACAAGGCGGGCGAGGGCAAGCTGCTGAAGGCGTGCACGCTGCCGCTCACGGGCATCAAGGTTGTCAACCGCATCATCACCAATCTCGGCGTGTTCGACGTGGTCGAAGGCGGCCTGAAGGTTGTCGAGATCGCGCCGGGCGTTACGCGTGACGAGATCAACAAGCTGACGCCGGCAACGCTGGTGAACTGAAAGGCCAGTTCCACAGTCGGAACTTAGAGTGGGTGCTGCACGTTCATTGCCTGGATTAGTTCAGGCGGACCTATTTTGCTTTCAACTTCATCGCTTCTCATTCTCGTGGTGCTCGTGGTCCTGATCATAGGCGTCGCGCCGTCATGGCCGCACAGCCGCAGCTGGGGTTACGCGCCGTCCGGTACGCTTGGCGCGGTCCTGCTTGTGATCCTGGTTCTGGCGCTTCTTCGCTACGTCTAGACGCGCTTCAGCTAGGCGCGAACCAGTGACGGCGCCTTCCATTTGCGTTCGCGAATGTCTGCGCGCGGAAGATAAGCGCGCAGGGCGAGGCGCAACGGACCAGCCGGAGCAGGCAGCCAGTTGGCGGCCTTCTCGCCAGTGGGTTGGTCGTGCTGGATCAGGATGTCGATCGAGCCGTCTGCGTTCTTCACCAGGCCTTTGGTGCGATCGCCGATCGAATAGCGGTTGATCGGGTTCGGGGCGAAGAAGAACCGGCCATCATCTTCCGGCTGGTACATCGTCAGGGACCAGAATGCGTCGACGGGAATCCCGCCCGGCGGCACCCGCCACACATACTTGCGCGCGCCGGTCAGGCGATCGCCACCCGGTTCATAGAGCGCGTGGAAGTACATCGCCTCCGCTTCGGGCAGAGCCGCGAGCCCGCCGAGCGCGATGGCTGAGCGCGTCAGATTTGATGCCGTACGCTCGCCGACACCTGGGGCCTGATAGCTCCAGCCGCCGGAGATCAGTTCCTTGAACTGGAAAGCCTCCCGCAGTTTTGCCATGCCCTTTGGCAGGT
Source organism: Azorhizobium sp. AG788 (assembly GCA_943371945.1). Classification (GTDB taxonomy): domain Bacteria; phylum Pseudomonadota; class Alphaproteobacteria; order Caulobacterales; family Hyphomonadaceae; genus UBA7672. The sequence goes on along the minus strand of CALRWU020000047.1, from coordinate 4,303 downwards.
AGGCGCGCCAAGCGGCGATCAATTCGGCCGACGGTTTGAAGGTTGGGTCGCGCCCGATGCCGAGGTTCTGGTAGAGGTCGACCTCGCCGAGATGCCCCTGGCTGCCCGGTGAACGCGCGATCATCTCGTTGATCACGGCGAGGAAGTTATCCGGATCTTCCGGGCTGGTGCACTTCACCTTGAAGGGGCGAGGCGGCGTGTCGGTCGCTGGGCGTAGCGAGATCTGCGATTGCAGGGCCTTCGCGGCGGCAAGATCCTCCGGACCGTCGACCACAATGCGGCCCAGCATCCAAACATCATTGGTAGGCGACTGGATGATGTTCACGCCGTCCGGCGTCGCGCCGTTCCAGTTCGGCCCGATGATCCAGTATTTGCCCCCCTGTCCTTTCGTCAGCCGCGTCCCGATTCCGGCAAAATTGTCGGTGAAGGCGTCCATGAAGGTGATGTTGAAATAGCGCTGCGTGTCAGTCGGCGCGATCACTTCAACCGGTCCGCCCGAGAGCTCGAGCTGGGCCGAGGTGTAGATCGTGTCGTTGTTCGGCGCCGTGATCTGACGCATCGACGCGTCGGTCAGCGTCGCGCGATTGCCGATCTTGTTGAGCCCCGGTTGGGCGGCGCGGTTCTGGCCCGTGCGCGAGATTTCGTAGAGCGGGTATGCGTACAGGAATGCCCGCTCGATATTGGCTTCGGTCACAGGGAGTGGTTGTGACGGCATCGACAGGCAGCCCGTGACGCCGAGGAGGCCCAGCGCGCTCGCCCCGCGTAGCACATCTCTCCGACGCATGATTCCTCCTCGCGATACTGATCGGTAACAATCAACACGCCGGAGCGGGGCTGGCAATACCTGTATGAATGATCAGGCGATCGCGGCTTCGGCAGCGAGCGTGCGTGCGACGCCGTTCACGACCGCGCCGATGCGGACGGAGGCCTGGATCTGTTCGGTGGTGAAGCCGGCCTTGCGCAGTTCTTCTTCGTGCGCGTCCATGCATTTGCCGCAGCCATTTACGGCGGAGACGGCCATGCAGAAGAGCTCGAAGTCGGCTTTGTCGATGCCCGGGGCGCCGATGACCTGCATGCGAAGCTTGGCTGGGGTGGTGAGGTAGACCTCGTTGTGCACGAGGTGGGTGAAGCGGTAGTACACGTTGTTCATCGACATGATCGCCGACGCGGCCTTGGCCGCCTTGATGGCTTCCGGCGTCAGTCTGGTTTCGGTTTCGCCGATCATCGCGCGGATGGTTGTGGGTTCGCCGACGGCAAAGGCGCAGGCGAGGAAAGTGCCCCACTTCTGCTGGTCGTTGAGCGACGTCTCGTTCGACAGTGAGCCGAGGTTCAGCTTCAGGTCCTTGGCGTAGTCCGGCAGGGCGGCCTTGAGCGTTTCGAGGTTCATCGTCGGAGACTTTCAGGCGAGTCCCTCCCGGTAGTTTTACCGGGAGGGGTCTTCGGGGAGGAAGGTGTCGTTAGGCGGCTTTCAGCGTTTCGCCACCGACCGCGCGGTTGCACGGGCAGAGCTCGTCGGTCTGCAGTGCGTCGAGCACGCGCAGCGTGTCCGCCGGCGCACGGCCGACGGTGAGGTTGGTGACGTAGACGTGCTGCACAACGTTGTGCGGGTCGACGACGTAGGTGGCGCGCAGGGCGACGCCCGACGCATCACGCACGCCGAGGCCGTCGGTCAGCGAACCGTTGGTGTCCGCGAACTGCCAGATCGGGAGTTTGGCGAGATCCTTGTGGTCGCGGCGCCAGGCGAGCTTCACGAACTCGTTGTCGGTGGAGCCGCCCATGACGACTGCGTCACGGTCTGCAAACTCGCCGCCCAGGCGTGCGAATTCAGCGATCTCGGTCGGGCAGACGAAAGTGAAGTCCTTCGGGTAAAAGAAGATGACCTTCCATTTGCCGGCGAACGAGTCCTGGTTCAGTGCCTCGAACGCCGATTGGCCGTTCTCTTCGTGGTTCATGAAGCCGGGCTTCACGCCAGTGACTTCGAAGGCGGGGAGTTTCTGGCCAACGCCGAGCATCTTGTATCTCCAGTTTCTTGTTTTCGCCTGCGGCCCTTGGGGAAGCCGTTGCGGTTGAACGGGAGATAGCGAGGCAGGTTCGCACCTGCAACATAAAGCTAGAATGTTTCCAATTATGTCGCAGGGGATTGAGCTAGTTGCGAATTTTCCGGGCGCCGCTGTCTGCGCGACAGTTTGTCGACTACTGCACATGCGAAAAAAGCCCCGGACCTTGTAAGGTCCGGGGCAGTGGCCTTCCCTCCTCGGGAATGGTTTCGGGAGATCGTGCAGCTCAATCACTCAACGCCTGAACAGCGTCGGGGATGCACGTTCCCGCGGGATTTAGTGCAGGTCGAAACGGTCGAGGTTCATTACCTTGGTCCAGGCCGCCACGAAGTCTTTGACGAACTTCTCCTTCGCGTCGTTGCAACCATAGACCTCTGCGAGAGCGCGGAGCTGGGAGTGCGACCCGAAGATGAGATCGACGCGGGTGCCGGTCCATTTTACGGCGCCGGACTTGCGATCCTTGCCTTCGAAGAGATTGTCGTTGCCGGCGACGGCCGTCCACTTCGTGTCCATGTCCAGCAGGTTGACGAAGAAGTCGTTCGACAGCGTTCCCGGCGTGGTGGTGAGGACGCCGAGTTTGGGATCGCCAACCTGCAGCACGCGCAGGCCGCCGACGAGCGCCGTCATTTCCGGACCCGTCAGCATGAGCAGCTGGGCGCGATCAACGAGGTGCTCTTCCGGCGACATGATCGCCTTGCGCACAGAGTTGCGGAAGCCATCGGCTTTCGGTTCGAGCCAGGCAAAGGATTCGACTTCCGTCTCTTCCTGCGTGGCGTCGGCGCGACCCGGCGTGAAGGGGACCTTCACGTCGAAGCCGCCGGCCTTGGCTGCCTTCTCCACAGCGGCGCTGCCGCCGAGGACGATCAGGTCGGCCAGCGAGACCTTCCTGGCGCCGGCGTTGAACTCCTTCTGGACGCCTTCCAGAGCGGAAAGCACTTTCGACAGTTCGGCGGGCTTGTTGACTTCCCAGTTCTTCAGGGGCGTCAGGCGGATGCGCGCCCCATTGGCGCCGCCGCGCTTGTCTGAGCCGCGGAAGGTCGAGGCAGATGCCCAGGCAGCGCCGGCGAGTGCAGAGACCGAGAGGCCGGTCGCGAGAATTTTCGCTTTCAGCACTTCAGCGTCGGCAGCGTCGATGTTGCTGGGAGCGCCCGAGATCGGATCCTGCCAGATCAGCGTTTCCGTCGGCACGAGCTTGCCGCGATAAAGCTGCTTCGGTCCCATGTCGCGGTGGGTCAGCTTGTACCAGGCGCGCGCGAATGCATCGGCGAACTCGGCCGGGTTGGCGAGGAAGCGGCGCGAGATCTTCTCGTAGGCCGGGTCCATGCGCATGGCCATGTCGGCCGTCGTCATCATCGGCTGGTGCATCTTGGACGGATCGTGCGCATCGACGACGTTGCGGCCAGCGTCGCCCTTCGGCTTCCACTGGTGTGCGCCTGCGGGCGATTTGGTCAGCTCCCACTCAAAGCCGAACAGGGTTTCGAAGTATCCCATGTCCCACTTGGTGGGGTTAGGCTTCCAGGCGCCTTCGATGCCAGACGTGATGGTGTGACCGGCCATGCCGCTTTCGAACGAGGAGAGCCAGCCAAGGCCCTGGTTTTCGATATCGCCGCCTTCCGGCTCCTTGCCGACATGGCTGGCGGGGCCTGCGCCGTGAGCCTTGCCGAATGTGTGACCGCCGGCAACGAGCGCGACCGTCTCTTCATCGTTCATGGCCATGCGCTTGAAGGTTTCGCGGATGTCGCGACCCGAGGCGACGGGATCGGGGTTGCCGTCCGGGCCTTCCGGGTTGACGTAGATGAGGCCCATCTGCACCGCGCCGAGATCGCCGTGCAGCTCGCGTTCACCCGAGTAGCGGCTGTTCGAGGCTTTGCTGTCTGCGAGCCAGGCTTCTTCCGCGCCCCAGTTCACTTGCTCTTCCGGCTCCCACGTGTCGGCGCGACCGCCGCCGAATCCGAATGACGGGCCGCCCATCGATTCAATCGCGACGTTGCCAGTGAGGATGAGCAGGTCGGCCCATGAAATCTTGGCGCCGTACTTCTGCTTGATCGGCCAGAGCAGGCGGCGCGCCTTGTCGAGGTTACCGTTGTCCGGCCACGAGTTGAGCGGCGCAAAGCGCTGCTGGCCGCGGCCACCGCCGCCACGCCCGTCGCCGACGCGGTAAGTGCCGGCCGCGTGCCACGACATGCGGATGAAGAAGGGGCCGTAGTGACCGTAGTCAGCGGGCCACCAATCCTGCGAGTCCGTCA
>CALRWU020000046.1:0-11958 GCA_943371945.1 Azorhizobium sp. AG788 | reverse complement strand
CGTGCGGAAGTACTCGCGCACCACAGGATTGACCTGCACCGGAAACGACAATTTCGACACTTTTTCCGCCGCCGACATCAGCCGATAAATTGCGTTGTCGGGCGTGGGGCGCGAGGAGTGTCCGCCCGGGTTGGTGACTTCCAGCGTGTAGACCTGGTGAATTTTCTCCCCGGCCTGCATCTGGAAAACTAGTGGCTTGCCCTCGTCTGACAGCAGCCCCCCGCCGCCCTCATTGATCGCGAACGCCACATCCAGCAGGTTCTTGTGATTGTTGAGAAGGTAGTCGACGCCATTGATGCGGTTCGATGTTTCCTCGCCGCAAGTGAGCGCCATCACCACATCGCGCGAAGGCTTGAATGTCTTCTCCTGCTTCAGGCGGATCATCAGGTCGAGCCAGACCGCCGCCATCGACTTGTCGTCCGATGAGCCGCGCCCGTAGAAGTATCCCCCCTCCTCGAACAACTTGAACGGATCGCGCTCCCAGTCTTCGCGCTTGGCGTCCACCACGTCGATGTGGGCAAGCAGCAACACGCCCTTCTTCTTCGGATTCTCCGCCCGGATAGTCGCGACTACGTTGCCATCATCGGGCCGGTCCGGCGGCAAGATCACCTGCGCGTCTGCACCGGTAAATCCGGCAGCCTTCAGCCGTGCCTCGGCAGCACGCACGACCTTCGTGCAAGACCCTGTCGTCGGCGAGGAGTCGATTTCGACCATTTCCTGATAGATGGCACGGAAGGCAGCGCGGCCACCGTCGTTCTGCTGAGCGACGGCAAGGGCCGGGATCAACGAAGGGAGCATCGCTGTGCACCCGAGAGCAACTGCAACTGAAGCTTTGCGCACCACTGTCTCCGATCATTCGGCCGCCAGATGCCCGAACACTGGCGACGGTCCAGATGAGACTCTTGGCGCAATCCTCCCGTCGGCACAATGCGGGCGAGCGGTCCTGACTAATCGTTGATGCCGTAAAGAGCCAACCGCTCGTGATAGCGCCGTACGGCGTCGGAAATCGCCTTCACGCTCTGGGCCGTCCTCGGCTCGTGGAAGGTTGGCGTGGAACGGACCCGGCCTTTCTCGTCCTGGTAAAGAAGACCCATCGTGATCAGCTGCTTCACCTTGCGACGCACGGTCTCGCGCGGCATTCCCAACCGGTCGGACACAAGCAGCATCGTGATCGATCCGCGCAAATCCTCAGGCGCCACTTCTACTTCGGCAAGCTCGGCGACCTTCCGCGGATCGGCCACGACTGGCCTGATTGTCGCCTCGGCGACGCAGATGTAGATGGCGATGCTTTCAAGGTCGATGTCGACCAGCTTGCGCACGGCATGAAGCATATCGAGAAACAGCTCGACGGATGCGTAAGTGCGCGGCCGCAGATCTGGCGGGATCGAGGTCATCTCGGCTCGGAACTCAGCTTGTTGCCCAGGCTAGGGTCGATTGCAGAAATGCTCATACAATACCCCTTCGACGGAGACGTCCTAACCCGTCAACGACGAAGTGCAAGAGCATGGCGGGACGCAACAACACTTGAGGGTTGCCGGCAGTCACAATGAACAGGCAGCTTCACGCGGACCAGCAGATGCCAGTCAGCATTGCGTCAGCAGCATGCAACATGCGGGCGCCGGAACCGTCGAGTGCCGCAACGCCAACCTCGCCACCTAGCGAGGTATAGGCCAGGCGCCCCCGTGGCAGGTCAAGCGCCACGCCGATCGCTTCCTTGAGCCCGGTGACAAGCACCTGCCGGTCAAGTCGCGTCGCCGGGCTGAACCCTGCAGCTGGGTCCATCGGCGCCCGCGAGATCGTATTGTCGCCGCGATCGCTCCAGTAGAGCGTACGCGTCTTGAGATCGAGGTCGAGGTCAATGGGCTCGGCGAGGCGCGAGAACAGCGTGACCATATCGCGGCGGTTGGTCGGCGTGGATCCAGGCGGCATCTGCATGTCGGCCCGGCGGATCACGCCCTGCCCGGCATTGTCGCCACCCTTCTGGCTCCAATAGATGTGCCCGCGCGCCGGATCGAGCGCTATGCCGACGCACCATCGTGTCTGATCGCCGGCGTTGAATTTGGCGCTGCCCGTCGTGACCAACGTCTCGATATGTGTTCCGTCAAGATTGCAACGCTGGATCGCCATACCTTCACGGTCGGCCCAGTAGAGCTTGCCCGCCGCCTCGTCGATCTTCAGTTGCTTCGGCGTGAATGTGCCGCCCGGGGTCACGATCATCATGACGCCCGAGCCATCGGCTTCGCAGCGCATGATGTAGCCGTCGCGCTCGGCGGCGCGGCCCATATTGGTCCAGAAGATCTGACCGGTCGCCCCGTGAACGGCGATACCGTCATTGACGCCGGTGGGGCGCGAGCCGTCTTTCGGCGACTGATCAACCAGCGTCGTCACAAGGCCGGTCTCAGGGTCAAGCGCCAACACTTTGGCCTGCCCAAGAAACACAAGGCGCGGCGGCGTTCCGGATGGCGCGGTCGCCACCGTCGAGCAGGCGGCGAGCGTGAGACATCCGCCGAGTCCAGCTGCAAATTGCCTGCGATTCACGTGCATGCGCCCTCCCAGAAGCCCCAAGGCTACTTCGTCGTCCAGCCGATGCCGAAGAGAGAAACCTTCGGCTCGGCCTTGCGGACGGCGGGATCGTTCGACATCGGGTTGACACCATCGCCCATGATAGTCGGCGCAACCTCGGCGGCCTCGGGCGCAAAGCGAACGGTCGTCGCACAGCCGCCTGCCTCCTTCAGCTTGCCGCCCTTCCAGTCAGTGACGAACCCGCCATAATCCCATTGAAAGCCGGACACGGCGAACGGACCGCCATTCGCTTTTTCGACCGCCTCGATTCCGTCACCGAACGAATAGCCGCCCTGACCCTTCCAGAGCGAGGCGTGATCGCGCACCGTGACTGCTACCAGATCCGTCCGTTCTTCCTCATTGGCGAAGCTAACCTCGATCCGGCGCTCTGGATCGGTTGGAAAGATGGCGGTGACATTCATCGGCTCACCCTCGGGTCCATCGATCGTCTCCGGAACGACATTCGCGCGGCCAAATACCGCCGCCAGCGTAGCTGGCGTCGCGTCCCGCGTGAAAGGCGCGCCACATCCCAGAACAAAGGACGAATCGGCTGCGCTGGCTTCGGCGGCGTTCTCCATTGGGCCTGACGCTTCTACCGCTACAGTCATGTTGGGAGCAGCAGCTTCCTCGCCGCCGCAAGCGACCAGCAATGCAAGACCACATGCCATAACGGGCACGACGGTGAGATTGGTGCGCATTCGCTTACTCCCGAATGTTGCAGTTCTCTGCACAGTGAGGTCAGAGGGGGCGACGCACAAGGTCGGCCTGCCAGCGCTCCTGCCACCAATCCGGGATGAGCCCGGATTTGCAACGGAATACTGAATTTTTCTCCACCCTTGCCCGCAAACGCTTGACCCTGTCACGAACGGCCCCAGAAGGTCTGTTTGAATGTCGCGTGAGATCGTTGTTCCAGCTGGCGAAATAATCAGCCGTCCCAAACGGGGCGGCCTTTACATGTGGGCGCTTGCCGTCCTGGTCGGGGTGCTGGTCGGCCTCGTCATATTCGTCCTGCATGGCCTCATCGCCTACGGCCAGTTCATCGCCTACGGCGCCTCACCCGGACGCCTCGCTTCGCGCCTTGTGGACATGCCGTGGTGGAGCCGCCTTATCGCCCCGATGGTAGGCGGAGCGCTGATCTGCCTGCTGTTGCGGTTGGGCGTTTCGCTGGGGTGGGGACCATCACCGCGGACGTTCGGACTGCAGGATGTCGTGCAGCACCGTCGTCTGCGCGGCACGATTCGCGCCACGACCATGACACTTCGTGACGGCTTCCTGTCAGCGATCACCGCAGTCGTCTCGCTGGCCTGGGGCGGCAGCTCGGGTCGAGAGGAACCTGCGGCTCATCTTGGCGCGACCGTGGCTGTGCTGCATGGACGGCTCCTCGGCCTTGATGTCGCTTCGCGGCGTCTGCTCGTGGGTATGGGCATTGCGGCGGCAATTGGCGCATCGCTACATGCCCCCATTGCCGGGGTGTTCCTGGCGCGCGAACTGATCCTGCGCCGCCAGCGCTTGTCTTCGCTAGGCCCAGTCGCAATCGCCGCCGCCTCAGGCTGGCTGATGTCGATGTGGCTGATGGGCGGAAAGCCCGTCATCGCGATTCCTACGCCGGGCGACGTCCCCGTGCTCGCGCATCTGGCAGCCATCGTTGCCCTCCCCGTGCTGATCGCGGCGGCCTATGCCTGCAACGTTGCCTGGACGCGTGCGCCGATCTTCGCGGCTGCGGTGGCCGGACGGGTTCGCATGCCGCTTTGGCTGTTGCCATTGCCGGGGGGGCTGGCGCTTGGTGTCATCGCGCTCGCTTTCCCGCAGGTGCTTGGCATCGGCTACGAGCCGCTGGCCTCGGGCCTCAATGGAAACTACGGGGCCGAACTCCTGCCTGTTCTCGCGCTTGCAAAGATCGCGGCAACAGGCGTGACATTCGCCTTCCGCTGGGGAGGCGGCGCAATCTCGCCCTCACTCTATGTCGGGGCGATGCTAGGCGCAGCTGTGGGAGCCTTGGCTGGAGCAGTTCTTGGCATACCCGCGCCACAAGCGTTCATGGGACTGGTCGGGATGGCGGTGTGCCTTGCGGTGCTGTCGGATTCGCCGTTTGCGGCCACACTGCTGGTTCTTGAACTCTCCGGCTCGACTGCGGTGGGCGCGACGAGCCTGTTCTGCTGCTTCATCGCCTGCATGGTCGCTCGCAGGCTGGCGCCGTTGCCGGCAGACGAGACCAGCCAGACACTACGCTGGCGCTGAGGCCCAACGTCTCCTATCGTCCTGCTCGGGGGGAGACACAGGGGCGGCGCGTGAACTCACCAATTGCTGTGCAAGCAAAGACATCGGCCCCCTGGGCTCTCGCCGTTTTCGGCGTGCTGTTCATCGTCTTCTTTTTCCGCGCCCTGCCCCTTGAGCTGGATCCGGTCCGCCCCAGCAACGCGCCCGATCAGTTCGATGCCGAACGCGCCATCACGCGCCTGAGCCGTGTGCTCGACGGGACGCCGCATCCAGTTGACTCGGCTGCGCTCGACGAGACGCGCGCACGGCTGATGCAGGAAATCCGGACGCTGGGTTATTCGCCCGAACTGCGCGCGGCCAATGTCTGTCAATCGCTTTCGGGCACCGCCGCTCGCTGCGCCTTCGTCCAAAACATCTTTTTCACCGCTGGCCCGACCGCCGACCTCGCGAGCACGCCCGCCGTCGTGCTCAGCGCGCACTATGACAGCGTCGAGGCCAGCCCTGGGTTTGGCGATGACGGCATTGGAGTCGCCGTCTGGCTTGAAGTTGCGCACCACCTGAAACAACAACCGCCGACACGGCCAGTCGCGTTCCTGCTGACCGATGGCGAGGAAACTGGCCTGCTCGGCGCGCAGGCCTTCGTCGACCACCAGGCCGACTACCCCTTCAAGGTCGGCCGCATCATCAATCTGGAGGCGCGGGGCGTGCGTGGACCGGCGCTGATGTTCGAGACCGGCCATCCCAACGCTGGCGTCGTCGGTGACTGGGCCAAAAGCGGTGCGCGGCCATTTTCCAACTCGATGATGACAGCGGTCTACGAACTTCTGCCGAACTCGACCGATCTCACCGTGCATCTCAATGCCGGCTTCAACGGCGTGAACGTCGCGATCTCCGACGGACTGGATTTCTATCACACAAATCATGACGACCTCGCCCATCTGGACCGCGCCAGCGTGCAGCATATGGGCGACCAGGCGCTCGGCGCCACGCGCGCTTTTCTTGCCGGCGACTGGTCCAACGACAAGTCGGGCGGCGACATTGCCTATGCAGACGTCGGATCGCGGATTTTCGTCTCCCTGCCTGAGGTGTTCGCGCTTGTGGTGCTAGGGCTCTGCTTTGGCGTCTCCGCAATGATGCTCGTGCGCCCGACGCGCGATAGCGGGTGGCAGAAGCTTGACTGGCGCGCGCTTGCCTTCCCACCGGCCTTCCTCGTCGCGGCCGGACTCGCCGCCTTTGTGTTGCAACAACTGCTGTCCCTTGTTCGACCCGAAGCAGGATTCTGGACCGCCTATCCGCAAGGCCTCAACATGGCGATCTTCGCCGTCACGGCGCTGGTTGGCGCCGCAGGCCTCGCGTGGCTTGCGCCAAAATCGACGCGCGAGGCGATCTATGCCTCGGGGTGGTTCTGGTTCCTGATTGTCGGCATGGGCCTCACCTTTGCGGTCCCCGGCTTCTCGATGATCTTCCTGATCCCGGGCGTGGCGTTCGTGCTAATGGGCGGCGCCGCCTGGCTCTTTCCGCGCTACCAGCTGATCTTCTACGGTATCGCCAGCGCTGTCCTTGCCCTGATGTTCTTCCCGATGCTGCATCTTCTGGATGTCATGATGGGTCTCGGCATGTCGGCCATGTTCGGAGTAGTCGAAGCGCTGGTGCTGGCGCCGATGCTGGCGATGATCGGCGGTGTTGCAAATGGAAAATTGAAGGTGATTGGCGGCCTCGGCGCTGCCGCGCTGGTGGCCACGGTCGCGACACTAGCATTGCCCGCCTACACGGCCGAACGTCCCCTCGCGCTGAACTTCGTCGCGCACTACGACCTCGATGAGAGCAAGTCCGCGGTGTTCGCGAGCGCCCGGGCAGGCTCACTACCAAAAGCGATCAGAGATCAGCTCACGATTGGCGAACACGCCTCGCCTCCAGGAGGTGCGCCAAACCTCGCGAGCAAGGCTATTGCCTTCGCGCCTCCCGGCAATGTCGAAGCAGCCATCATTTCAGACACGACAGCCGAGGACGGCAAGCGCACCATTCGCCTGCAAATGACGGCGACTGACGCACGGCAGGTGCGACTGCGAATCCCGGGCGCCGCGAACCCGATCGCGGTCGGGTTCGGCGGTTCCCAGTACGCGTTGCGTGCAGGTCCCGCGGAAACCTACATTGTCGACGTAACGGGTCGCGCAGCAAACGGCGCGACCATCGACGTCACGCTGGCGTCCAGGTCACCTGAGGCCAAGGCGGAGCAGAAACCGTGGCTCGTCCAGGGCTTCTGGACGCGTCTACCGGAAGACGCAAAGTCGTTGGCCGACGCGAGACCGGATACCGCAGTGCGCATCCAGATGGGCGACGTTTCGATCACGACGCGGAAGCTGCCGCTTTAGCATCAGCAAATCCGCGCTCGCTTTCGACGGACTGCGCGTCCTGCGACGTTCCGCTCCTGCAGCAAATATCCCAGCATTTGCTGTGCAAAAACGCCGGTCCTAACCACTCGCTAACCATTGGCGCGCGACACGTGATACACGCGATGTCGGCGCAGACGTCGCGCGAGACTGACCCGAAAAACTGCGAGATGAGGTACATCCATGTCCGGCAAAGATCCGCTTGTCGTCGCCGCTATTGCCCGCATCATCGCAAAGGAACTCGGGGTCGGCGAAGGGCAAGTCGCCGCCACGATCCAGCTGATCGAGGAAGGCGCATCGATCCCCTTCATCGCTCGCTATCGGAAAGAGCGCACGGGCGGTCTCGACGATACGCAGCTGCGCAATCTCGCCGAGCGGTTCGAGTATCTCACCATCCTGAACGACCGTCGCGAAGTCGTGCTCCGCTCCATCGGCGAACAGGGCAAGCTTACGCCGGAACTCGAAAAGCTGATCCGGGCGGCAACGACCAAAGTCGAGCTCGAGGATATTTATGCGCCCTATCGTCCCAAGCGCCGCACCAAGGCGAGCGTCGCGCGCGAACAGGGGCTTGAGCCGCTCGTCGATCGGCTGCTGGCCAACCCATCACTGGACCCGGTCGCGGAAGCGCTGGCCTATCTCTCCGCTGACAAGGGCGTTGAAAGTGCAGACAGCGCGCTTGAGGGCGCACGCAGCATCCTGATTGAACGCATGGCGGAAGCGCCCGCGCTCGTCGGCCAGATCCGCGAGAAAGTGTGGAGCGGCGGCAAGCTCTCCACCGGCGTCGTGAAAGGCAAGGAAGCAGAGGGCGCAAAGTTCTCCGACTATTTCGAGTTCAACGAGAACATCGCCAACATGCCATCGCATCGCGCGCTCGCCCTGCTGCGCGGCGAGAAGGAAGGCATTCTCAAAGTCGACCTCGACCTGCCGCATGACGAGAAGCTGCGCCACCCCGCCGTCACGTCGATCATGGCGGCGTTCAACATCCAGGATCGCGGTCGCCCGTCAGACAAATGGCTGGCCGAGACGGCGCGCCAGGCCTGGAAGCAACGGCTTGCTCCCTCCTCCCACAGTGATCTCGTCGATCGCCTGAAGGAACGCTCGGATGCGGAAGCCATCCGCGTATTCTCGCGCAACATGAAGGACCTGCTGCTGGCCGCGCCTGCCGGACCGAAAGTTGTGATGGGCGTCGATCCCGGCATCCGCACGGGCTGCAAGATCGCGGTCGTGGACGGCACCGGCAAGGTGCTCGAGACGGCGACGATCTATCCGCACGAGCCGAAGAAGGACTGGAACGGTTCGCTGGTGACGCTGGCGCAATTGGCCAAACGGCACGGCGTGCAACTGGTCAGCGTCGGCAACGGCACGGCCAGCCGCGAGACAGACAAGCTGGTGGCCGAACTGTCTGCGAAGATGCCCGAATTGAACCTCACCCGCGTGACTGTCTCGGAAGCTGGCGCTTCGGTTTATTCGGCGTCCGAACTGGCGGCCAAGGAATTCCCCGATCTCGACGTGAGCTTGCGCGGCGCGGTGTCCATCGCGCGCCGCCTACAGGATCCGTTGGCCGAGCTGGTGAAGATTGACCCGAAAGCGATCGGCGTTGGTCAGTATCAACACGACGTGGACCAGAACGCGCTCGCCCGCTCGCTCGATGGCGTGGTGGAGGATTGCGTCAACGCGGTCGGCGTCGATGTGAACATGGCGTCCGCCGCCCTGCTCGCGCGGGTGTCGGGATTGAACAGCGCGGTCGCAAACAACATCGTCACATATCGCGACGAGCACGGCCGGTTTGAGTCCCGGACGCAGCTGAAGAAGGTTCCGCGCATGGGGCCGAAGGCGTTCGAGCAGGCTGCGGGATTCCTGCGCATTTCGGACGGCAAGAATCCACTGGATGCGTCCTCGGTCCACCCGGAGGCCTATCCGGTCGCCGAACGTATTGCCGCAAAGTCGGGACGGCCACTGAAGAGCCTGATCGGCGACAAGGCATTCCTTTCGATGCTGCAGCCCGAATCCTTCGCCGATGAGCAGTTCGGTGTCCCGACGGTCACCGATATCATCGCCGAACTCGTGAAGCCGGGCCGAGATCCGCGCCCGGAATTCAAGACCGCGACGTTCCAGGATGGCGTTGAAAAACTCTCCGACCTGAAGATCGGCATGAAGCTGGAAGGCACGGTCACCAACGTCACGGCCTTTGGCGCGTTCGTGGATATCGGCGTCCATCAGGACGGCCTCGTTCACATCTCCGAGCTTGCAGATACCTTCGTGAAGGATCCGCATGAGGTGGTGAAGGCGGGCGATGTCGTCAGCGTGCGCGTCAAGGAAGTGGATATCGACCGCAAACGCATCGCCCTGTCGATGAAGCGCGAAGTTTCCGGCACGCAAGGCGCACACAGCAAGCCTCAGCCGTCGAGCGGCAAGGATAAACCGTCCAAGGGAGGGCCGCAGAATTATTCAGCGGGACCTGCCAAGACGTCGGACGATTCAAATCCTTTCGCGGCGCTGAAGAATTTGAAATTGAACTAGGACTTCTTGTTCCCGGCCCTGAGAACCCTGCCTAACAAAGCTTGCAGATCCTGCCAGAGCGCCGACAGCTCATGCTTGCCGCTATCGAGGCGAGCCATGTTTGCACGCGCGAGCAGAATGCCCGTCGGAGTCTTGAAGTAGATCGAGGCCTCTGACTCTGCCGGCAATGGATATGAAGTTGCCGGCTGAAACGATTTCGACTTCTTGATGTAGCTCTCTTGGCTCACGAGCACGTCAATCAGATCGCGCGCCACAGTCGCGATCTCGGGATTCGCCTGGCCGACGCCAATGAGTCCTCCTCCATTGCTATAATAGAGGCTGACTGTGCCATCACCATGTAGTGCAAGGGTAACGGTGTTTTCATCGATCGGCATGTCGAGCACGATGCCGTAGTTGGCGTTCGCGGCGTCGGACTGAATCCGCCCCGTGAGAGCAAGCGCACGAAGACCTAGATACATGTCGCGCGCGGATGCAGGTTGCTTCGTCATGGCGCTATCTGTGGGTTGAGCATGCGAAAGGTGGTGAGGTTCTGAAATCAGCAACGCAAGAGCCAGCACTACCAACACGCGTATCTTATTCACCTTTGCCTCACCGTGTGTTCGGTCAAATGGCGGCAAACAAATGTCTCCCCCGTCTTGATCATCAGGCTGACCTTGCTCACTGTATCATGCATCACGAACTGCGGGCCTGTCACCAACATGAGCGGGAAAAGCAGCAGTAGACGCATTTGGGCCTGGTCGCGCCGCTTGGCGTCTGTCCTGATTGCTACGCTAGCCTGCGTCGTTGGCGCTTCCGCGTACGCCCAACCATCCCCTCCGCAACCGGGCCTCCCGATGTGGGTGGTGCGCGACGCGGATTCCACGATCTACATCACCGGAACGGTCCACATCCTGCGCGACAACGCGGAGTGGATGAGCCCCAAGCTAAACGCTGCGCTGCAGGCTTCATCCGAATTGCGTCTGGAACTGGCCGAGGTCGCGGACCATGCGTCGCTCGTCGCTGGCATTCGCGCCCTGCTGCCCGAATTTGGCGCGTACGATGGGCCACCGATCTCCTCCCTGCTCACGGCCGAGGAAAACGCGACATTGGCAGCTCAACTCGCCGCCGCGGGCGCTCCCGCCGGAACCCTCAAGGACATCGACAACCATCAACCCTGGTTCGCCAGCGTCATGCTGGGCCGCGATACCTTTTCAGGCGGTGCGCACAAGTTCGCAAATGGCATCGACAATGTGCTCGCGCGCTGGGCCGTGGCGCACAACATTCCGGTCAAGGGTATGGAGTCACTGAAAGTGCAGATCGCGCTATCTTCTGACTCCACGTTCGATGAGCAGCTGGCCAACCTGCGCTACAAGCTCAAGCCATCGCCCCTGCAGCAAAAAATGAATGAGCGTGTGATCGACGCAGCCTTCGGCAGTTGGCTACGGGGTGAGACAACCATGACCGAAGCCATCGTCGCATTCATGCGAATGGGCTCGGCCAACATCGGCGGAACAAACGCACTGCTGAAGGATCGCAACGAAGCCTGGTCGGCCGTGATCGAAGATATGCTGAAGGGTTCGGGGTCGTCCTTCATCGCCGTTGGCGCAGCTCACCTCGTCGGTCCGGACAGCCTCCAGACCCGCCTCAAGCTACGCGGGATCGTGGCCGAGCGTTACTGAACGTTCAGTTCATCGTGATGATGCCGCGCGCATTGCGCCAGCCGGGTATGTCGAGCGGCTCGCCATGGGCGACACGTACAGAGTGTATGACGGCTTCAATCTCGCGCCGCCAGAACTCGAGAAACTTCTCCACCCGCGGAAATCTCGGCGCAACGTCCAGTGTCTGCCACATGAAGGTCTGCAGGAGTTTCGGGTGGTCGGGGATGTAGTAGAGCACTTCGGCGGTCACCATCACTGACCCGTTCAAGCGCTGACCGAACTCGCTGCCCGTGTGATCGGTGATCGACACCAGCTTGCCGCACTTCGCTTCGCTCATGTGTGAACGAGACTCCTCTGCTCTGCCGCACCCAGCGTGCGCCGAAGGAGTTAACCGTCAACACCGTTCATCCGTTGCAGCAGCATATTGGCAGTCTCGCTTCGCCGCTGCTGCCAACGCTCCGATCAGGCGCTGAGTTCAGCCTTGAGTTGATCGGCTTGCTTCTGCCAAACGCGGGCAACCGTCTTGCGTCCCGCGCGAAGCTGTATGTCAGCGAGCGCCCTGGCGGATTCGTAGGCGGCCATACGGTTGCCGGTGCGCAGCGACGCGGCGAGCTTCAGACGGAGTTTTGCCT
>CALRWU020000045.1:0-12092 GCA_943371945.1 Azorhizobium sp. AG788 | reverse complement strand
GACTGGATCACCAATAACGACGGCAAGGTCGTACTGCGCGAAGACTTCAGCGATAAGCAGGCCCTGCATCAGGTTCGCACACGCCAGCCCAATGGCGACTGGAAGACGATCTACGAAAACAGGACATCCTTGCCCGAAGTCGGCATCGTCGCCATGAGCGAAGACGGTCAGTCGGTGATCGCGATCAACTCAGGCGATTCCAAGTTCCGCCAAGTCTACACTCTGCCGGTCGCGGGCGGAGAGATGGCGGGGCCCGTTTTCCAGCGGAAGGACGCGGACATCGCCTCCGTCATCACCGACACGAACCGTATCGCGCGCGGGGTCGAGTATTCTGGCATGTACCCGACCTACGACATGTTCGACAAAGCCATCGAAGACGACATCCGGTTTGCTCAGGAGCAGTTTGGCGCCTCCGCTGTTTTTCTCACCGGCTGGTCACAGGACTGGTCGCGCCTGTTGTTTCACGTCTCTGGCGGCAAGCATGCCGAGCGTTACGCGATCATGGATCGTCCCGCCCACAAGATCGCCGTCATCGCCAATGCTCGTCCGCTCATCAAGACGGAGGATGTCGGCGAAGTCGCCATCGTGAACTACAAGGCCCGCGACGGTCTGACGATCCCCGGTCTCGTCACCTGGCCCGTCGGCGTCGCTGAAGCCGACCGCAAGAACCTTCCGCTTGTCGTGCTGCCGCATGGCGGACCGGCCTCTTATGACTCGGTTGGATTCGACTGGATCGCGCAATATCTCGCGAATGAAGGCTATGCGGTGCTGCAGCCAAACTTCCGCGGTTCCACGGGCCTTGGCGCTGACTTCGCCACAGCAGGCTATGGCCAGTGGGGCCGCAAGATGCAGGACGACATCACCGACGGCGCCAATGCTCTCGTCAAGATGGGCTGGGCCGACCCGAACCGCATGTGCATCGTCGGCTGGAGCTATGGCGGCTATGCGGCGCTGGCCGGCGGCGCATCCACGCCCGATCTCTACAAGTGCGTTGCCTCGGTCGCGGGGGTTTCGGATCTCGCGGAGATGTTGCGATCAGAACGCTACAGGCATGGCCCCAACAGCAGCACGGTCACCTATTGGGAAATGCTGATCGGCGATCTGCAGACCGATCGGGAGGCGATCAACGCGGTCTCGCCCGCCCTTCACGCAGACAAGGTCAAGGCGCCGGTGCTGCTGATCCACGGCGCGGCCGACACCACAGTGCCGATCCGCCAGAGCGAACTGATGAATGACGCGCTCAAACGCGCCAACAAGTCGGTCGAGTTCGTCAGCATTCCGGGCGACGATCACGGCCTCGTGGATAATGATAGCCGTCGGTTGATGCTGACAAAGCTCGGCGAATTTCTGAAGACGCATATCGGGAAATGAAAAGGCCGGGTGAAGCGACTTCACCCGGCCCTTCATTATTGATCGTGCGTCAGTATCACGCCGCCGCCGCCTTCAGATCCTTTGGCGGGAAGCGCGAGTAGAAGGTCTGGCCCTTGGCGGCCATCTCGCGCAGCAGGGCGTTCGGGCGGAAGCGTTCGCCGTGCTTCTCAGCCAGCGCATCGCACTCCTCGACGAACGTCTTGATGCCGACCTTCAGGTCCATGAAGGAGCAGACGCCGCCGGTGTAAGGCGCGAAGCCCCACGCGAGGATCGAACCGATATCCGCATCGCGCGCATCGAGAATGACGCCTTCCTCGAAGCAGCGCGCGACCTCGACGCACTGGCGATAGAGGAAGCGCTTGGTCAGTTCGACCTTGAGTTCAGGCGAGCATTCCTTTGTCTTGATGTCGATCTTCTTGCCAATGTCCGGATAGAGGCGCGAGGGTTTTCCGGCTTCGTTGTAGTCGTAGAAACCCTTGCCCGCCTTGCGGCCGACGCGGTTCTGCGTGTCCACGATCCAGGCGACGAGATCGCCGACCGGGTTCTGCTCGTAGGATTTTCCGGCAGCCTTGGCGCTCTCGCGGCCGATCTTCAGCATCGTGTCGATACCGACCGAGTCCGAAACCTCGAGCGGGCCCATCGGCATGCCGGCCATGCGACCGACATTCTCGATGATCGCCGGGGCGATGCCTTCGCCCAGCATGGTCATGCCCTCTTCCGGATAGGTGCCGAATACGCGCGACGTGTAGAAGCCGCGGAAATCGTTCACTGCGACCGGCGTCTTCTTGATCTTCAGCACATAGTCCATCGTCTTGGCGAGCGTCTCCTGCGACGTCTCCTTGCCCATGATGATCTCGACGAGGCCCATGCGCTCAACCGGCGAGAAGAAGTGGATGCCGATGAAGTTCGCGGGGCGCTTCGAGACCTTGGCGAGACCCGTGATCGGCAGCGTCGAGGTGTTGGTGCCCATGACGGCGGTGTCACCGAGGTGTTCCTCGATCTGCGCCGTGACCTTGGCTTTCAGCTCCACGTTCTCGAACACGGCCTCAACAACGATGTCTGCACCCTTGACCAGCGAGTAGTCGGTCGACGGCGTGATCAGGGCGAGCAGCGCATCGCCCTTCTCCTTCGAGAGCTTGCCGCGCGACACGTCCTTGTCGACGATGCGTTGCGAGTAGGCTTTGCCCTTGTCCGCAGACTCCTGGCTCACATCGAGCAGGATCGTCGCGATGCCGGCCTTGGCCTGCACATAGGCAATGCCCGCGCCCATCAGGCCGGCGCCGACGACGACCGCCTTCTTGATGTCATAGGTCGGGAAGCCAGCCGGGCGCGAGGCGCCTTTCGACAGGTCCTGCATCGACAGGAAGAGCGAGCGGATCATGCCCTTCGCTTCCGGCGTCATCAGCGTCTTGACGAAGTAACGGCTCTCGATGCGGAGACCTGCGTCGATCGGAACCGACAGGCCTTCATAGACGGCTGACAGGATGTGCTTCTGCGCCGGGTAATTGCCCCAGGTCTGCTTGGCCAGCATGGCGGAGCCGAACGTGAAGACGGTCGAGCCCTGTTGCGAATTCGGATTGCCACCCGGGACCTTGAACTTCGGATCGTCCCACGGCGCCTTGGCGTTCGGGTTGGCTTTGCACCAGGCTTTGGCCTTGGCGACCAGTTCAGCCGTCGGTGCGAGTTCGTGCACAACGCCGTTCGCCTTGGCCTGTTCGGCCGTCATGCTGTCACCCTGCAGCAGGAACGGCGCAGCCGCCTGCGCGCCCATGATGCGCGGCAGGCGTTGCGTGCCGCCGCCGCCCGGCATCAGGCCGACCTTGGCTTCCGGCAGGCCGAGTTGCAGTTTCGGATTGTCGTTGGCCGCGATGCGGTAGTGGCAACCCAGCGCCACTTCGAGACCGCCCCCGAGCGCAAGACCGTTGATGGCGCACGCCACCGGCTTCTTGCCGGCTTCCAGCGTGCGGAGCAGCTTGTTCATCCCGAACGAACGCTCGAACGCCGCCTTGAGCTGGGCTTCCGGATCGCCCTTGTCGCCGCCGCCCGAACCGCCGCCGAGTTCGCCGAGGTCTGCGCCGGCGCAGAAGCCGCTCTTCTTGCCCGAGGTGATGACGAGGCCCTTGATATCGGCGTTCGTCGCGACTTCCTTGGCGATGGCGCCCAGGTCTGCGATCGCCTGCGCCGTAAGCGTGTTCATCGAACGGCCTGGAACGTCAAACGTGGCGGTCGCGATGCCATCTGCATCCACATCCCAGCCGAAGGTTTCGAGTTTCATGTCAGTTGCCTTTGGAAGTTTTATCTGACGGCGGCTTGTCGCCATCCGTCTTGATGTTGTCGGACGCGAACACGAACAGCACCGCGCCCATCACCAGTGTCACAGGAATGGAAATCGAAAGGGCAAGGCTCAGATCGCGCAACGCCTGGTTCATGAACAGGGTGAGCCCGACGCCCGTAAGCGCCGAGACCACAAGCGCGCTGATCTTCGCCTCGCCGATCTGCATCACACGCGCTCAATCACTGTCGCCGTGCCCATGCCAGCGCCGACGCAGAGCGTGATGAGGCCGGTTTCCTTGTCCGACCGCTCCAGCTCATCGAGCATCGTGCCGAGGATCATGCCGCCGGTTGCGCCGAGCGGGTGGCCCATGGCGATCGCGCCGCCGTTCACGTTCATCTTCTCGTGCGGGATATTCAGCGCCTGCATCATGCGCAGGACGACCGAAGCGAACGCTTCATTGAGTTCGTAGAGATCAATGTCCTCAGGCGTCATGCCGAGCTTCTTGAGAAGCTTCTCGGTCACCAGCGACGGGCCGGTCAGCATGATCGACGGCTCGGAACCGATCGAGGCAAAGCCCTTGATCCGTGCGCGCGCCTTGAGACCGAGTGCATCGCCCATTTCCTTGGTGCCGATCAGAACGGCCGACGCGCCATCAACGATACCCGACGAGTTGCCGGCGTGGTGGACATGGTTGATCTTTTCGACTTCCGGATAGCGCTGCTTCACGACGTCATCGAACGCCATCGTACCCATCGCTTCGAAGGACGGGCTCAGCGCTGCGAGCGTTTGCATCGTCGTGTCGCCGCGCACGGTTTCGTCATGCGCGAGGATGGTCACGCCGAGCTGGTCCTTGATGCCAATCACGGACTTCTTGAACCGGCCTTCGCTCCACGCCTTGGCCGCGCGCTTCTGGCTTTCGACCGCGTAGGCATCCACGTCGTCACGCGAGAAGCCGTACTTCGTCGCGATCAGGTCGGCGCCGATGCCCTGCGGCGCGAAGTAGGATTTGATCGCGATCTCGGGGTTCGACGCCCAGGCGCCGCCGTTCGACCCCATCGGCACGCGGCTCATCGCCTCGACGCCGCCACCGATGGCCATGTCGGCCTCGCCCGTCATAACCTTGGCTGCCGCGATGTTGCACGCTTCAAGTCCCGAGGCGCAGAAGCGGTCAACCTGCACGCCGGCAGTCGTCTCCGAATAATCGGCGTTCAGCACGGCGATGCGCGCGATGTCCGATCCCTGCTCGCCGATCGGCGTCACGCAGCCGAGGATCACATCATCGACCTTGGACGTGTCGAGATTGTTGCGCTCTTTCAGCGCCTTCAGCGCCTGTGTCGCGAGCTGCAGCGAGGTGATCTCATGCAGCGAGCCTGAGCTCTTCCCCTTGCCGCGGGGTGTACGGACTGCGTCATAGATATAGGCTTCGGCCATCAGGGGCCTCCTTCTTGTACGGCATCTCTGCCGGGAAACTTGGGCGCCCCGCGAAGCGGGTAAGCGCTCAGAATGCGTCCGCGCCAAGCGCCATCACGGGCGCTGCGCCTGTCTTTACCTTTGCGAGATGTGACGTTGCGTCAGGCAACACACGTTCGAAGAAATAGCGCGCTGTGGCAAGCTTGTTCGAATAGAAAACGTCGCCGCTGCCTTCATGCGCCAGCGCGGCCTTCGCCATCTTGGCCCACATCAGGGCGAACGCCGTCAGGCCGAACAACTGCAGGTAGTCGTGGCTGGATGCGCCGGCATTATCGAAGTTCGACATCCCGTTCTGCATCAGCCACATCGTGGCTTCCTTGAGTTGCGCTTCCGCCGACCGCACGCCGTCAACATACGCCTTCATGCGCGGGTCTGCTTCGTGGCTGGAGGCAAACTCTTCGAGGTCAGCAAAGAAGCCAAACACGGCGCGGCCGCCGTTCGCAGCCAGCTTGCGGCCGACAAGGTCCAGCGCCTGGATTCCGTTGGTGCCTTCATAGATCAGAGCGATACGCGCATCGCGCACGAACTGTTCGACACCCTGATCGACCGTGTAGCCCGTGCCGCCATGCAGTTGCAGCGCATCGTTGGCGCATTTGAAACCACGATCGGTGAGATAGCCCTTGATGACCGGCGTCAACAGCGACATCCGGTCGTCCGCCTTCTCGCGCACGAGCGCATCCGGCGAGACATGCAGCAGGTCGCCCTGCAGCGCGGTCCAGTAGGTGAAGGCCCGCGCGCCCTCGGTGAAAGCCTTCATATCCATCAGCATGCGGCGCACGTCGGGGTGCACGATGATCGGATCGGCGGGCTTGTCCGGCGCCTTCGCGCCCGTGATGGAGCGTCCCTGCAATCGATCGCGCGCAAAGTCAGCAGCATTCTGGAACGCCACTTCCGCCTGCGCCAGGCCCTGCATGCCGACGCCGAGCCGCGCCTCGTTCATCATCACGAACATCGTGCGCATGCCCTTGTGGGCCTCGCCGACGAGGAAGCCCGTCGCACCTTCATAGTTCATCACGCAGGTCGCGTTGCCGTGAATGCCCATCTTCTCTTCGAGGCCGCCGCACTGGTACGCGTTGCGTGCGCCGACCGAGCCGTCCGCGTTGACCATGAACTTCGGCACGATGAAGAGCGAGATGCCCTTGATGCCTTCCGGCCCGCCCTCGATGCGTGCGAGCACGAGCTGGATGATGTTTTCGGCGAGATCCTGTTCGCCCCCGGAAATCCAGATCTTCTGGCCGGTGATCTTGTAGCTGCCGTCTGGCTGGGGAACCGCCTTGGTGCGGATCAGGCCGAGGTCCGTCCCGCATTGCGGCTCGGTGAGGTTCATGGTGCCGGACCATTTTCCGGTCATCATGTTGGTCAGGTAGATTTTCTTCTGTTCGTCCGATCCGCCCTCCTGGATCGCCTCGGCCGCGCCGCGCGTCAGGCCCGGATACATCGAGAAGGCCATGTTGGCCGAGGAGCACATCTCAAGGAACGGCATGGAAACAACGCGGGGCAGGCCCTGCCCGCCCCATTGCGGGTCGGCCGAGATCGCCATCCAGCCGTCTTCCGACATCTGCTTGTAGGCCGCAGGAAAACCGTCCGGCGTCTTCACAGATGCATCGGGATTACGTTTGCAGCCCTGCCGATCGCCGATGGCGTTGATCGGCTGCAGAACTTCCTCGGCGAACTTGGCGCCGCCATCGAGGATGGCATCGATCACGTCAGCCGGCGCGTCCGAAAACTTCGGCAGATTCGAATAGCTTCCGATCTCAAGCACTTCATTGAGCAGGAACTTCATGTCCCTGAGCGGCGCCTGATATCTGGGCATGTAACCTCACCTTGTGGAAACGCTGGTCCGGCCGCCGGGACGTGTTGAACCACGGTACCGGCGGCCAGAGATTGGCGTCATACCACCACGCAGCAAGTCGTCGATACTGACTTTGCGTCAGCTGTCGAGATGCGCCGCGTCGCCGCCCAGACCAGCACGCGCGACACGCTCATAGGCGCGGGCCGACTGTTCCACATCCGGTCCTGGTCCGAGTTCCTGAAGCTTCTCCTCAGTCCACTTCACGCCCTTCTGGAGCGTCTCGAGGGCGGCTTCGATATCTTCGCGTTGTTTTTCGAGATTCTTGACCTGCTCGCGGGACTTCTTGAGCGATAGCTTCAGCTGCGCCCTGTGGCCCTCATGGTTGTAGAGGTCCAGGATCTCGCGAATATCCGACAGCGAGAATCCGACGCTCTTGCCCTGAAGAATGAGCTTCAGGCGGGCGCGGTCGCGTGCGGAATAGACCCGGTTCAGTCCGTCGCGGGTGGGCTGCAGCAGCCCTTTATCCTCGTAGAATCGCAACGCACGCGGCGTCACCTGAAATTCGCGCGCAAGTTCGCTAATTGTGTACGTTTTCAATCTCTGCCTCCCGTCATTGTTAGCTCTGTGGGGGAGCACAGGCGGCGTCTTTGAAATTAACGCTGAGTAATACGTAACGGCGCCTACCCCCTGCGTCAATCTGTCGACAGGGCGGTTTTGGGAACCGGGCGGTGAATTATGCTTAACGCGCCTTTAAGGCCCTGATCGCCAACTGACACACGGTCTAGAATCACGGGAACTCCGCGGTTCGGTACGGAGTGGGCAATGACGCAGGCGCCTTGGAGTGTGAAAGGCATCGACCCGAAGGCGCGGTCGGTTGCCCGTGAACGCGCCCAGCGCCAGGGCGTGACACTCGGCCAATACCTGAATTCCCTTTTGCTTGAAGGCGATGAGGGCGAATTTCAGCAAGTAGACCTCGCCGACTCTTTCCCCCGGGCGTCAGCCGACAGCGACCTGCGTCGCATGTCCCAGGAGATCGACCAGCTGGCCCAGCGGCTGGAAGCGTCGACCTCCCGCTCCGCCCGCTCGATCTCTGGAATCGACAAGTCGATCCTCGGCCTCATGGGCAAGGTCGACGCTTCGGGCAAAGCCCAGCTCATGGCTCTGGAGCGCGTCACCCGCGCCATGGGCGAGATCGAATCGACCCAGACGGCCCTTCGCACCCGCATCGACACCCTCGAATCCGAGAATCGCAGCAGCGCCTCCCTCGACGGGATGAAGGCGCTCGAGACATCTCTTGGCCGCCTGTCGGATACGCTGCAGGAACGCCTGAGCGACTCCGAACGTGAGCAACACCAGTTCCGCACCTTGTTCGACGAGAAAGTCGGCCAGGTCGCCTCGCGCGTGGACGATGTCGCCAAGTCCGTCGACCAGGTCGTCGCCAACGCGGTGCGGACCAACTCGGCAGGGGTCGTCGACCGCATCGACCAGATTGAGGAAAAGGTCTCGTCCGCTGAGCGCCGCATCGAGGCCGGCATTGCCAAGATCGCCGACGCCGCATCGCGCTTCGAACTGTTCGAAACCAAGGCCGACCGCGCCGTTGGCGACACGACCTGGCGGATGGAACGCGCGCTCGAGTCCAACCTCACGCGCTCGCGTGCGATGTCAAAGGAAGTCATCGAGCGCGTCGACGCCATTGAGGAAAAGACCCGCGATGCGATGAGCACGCTGACCGAGGCGGTCAGCCGGATCACCGATCGGGTCAACCGGACCGAACGCAAGACCGACACCGCCGTCAACGTACTTGAGCGTGCGGTCAACGAGATCGACGACCGCATCCAGCGAAGCGGCCGTTCCGAAGACGACATGGCCAACCTGCAGCAGCTGTTCCAGAAACGTCTCGACAGTTTTGCGGAAGACATGACCCGCCCCATGAACGCCCTGCGCGCGGACATGGAACGTCGCCTAGAAGAAGCCGCCCGCTCCAACAATCCGGAAAAGGCCGAGCGCATTGAACGCTCGATCCGCCAGATCCAGGAACAGGTGCAGGTATCCGAGGCCCGGCAAGCCGACGCTATCGAAGCAATGAGCGCACAAGTCGATCGGCTCTCGCGCGCCGTCGACGAACGCCTCCGCGCCGTTGAATTGCGCGGCGACCAGAAATCCATCGATGATGTGCGGCGCGAGATCGCCAACCTCGCCAATACGATAGACGCCCGTCTTGGCGCGGTCGAGGCCACCACCCGCACAGACATCGGCCGCCTCAACACCGTGGTGGACGACAAGCTGCAAGCTCTCGAAAAGCGCAGCGCAGGCGCGATCGACGCTGTCGGCGAACAGGTGTCACTGGTTGCCGAGCGCCTGCAGCGCCGCCACGACGAAAGCATCCAGCGCCTTGGCGAGCGCATCAACGAAACCGCACTCGAGGCGCGTCCGCTCGACAACACGGAAGTCGACCGCCTCGCTGATCGGCTCGATGAGCGCGTGCGGGAAAGCGAACGGCGCACTGCCGAAGCGATCGGCCAGATCGGTGAACAAGTCGCGCGCGCGGTGGAACGCCTTCAGTCGCAGGCGCAGGATTCGCAACGCGCCTTCGAGTCCAGGCTCGCCGACAGCGCCCGCTCCTACGAAACCCGCCTCACCGACGTCCTCTCCGAAGTCCAGCGCCGGATGGATGACAGCGCCGAGCATACCGCCGCTGCGCTGATGCCCGTACAGAACACGGTTTCCTCACTCGCGCGTCGCCTCGAAGGCATGGAGGACGCTCGCCGCGACCCCGCCGAGCCACAGGTCGCCCGCGACATTCCGATCCTGTCCGACGATTTCGTCATCCTCGAAGACGACTCGGAGCTGGAGACGCCGCATCCGATCTCAGAGACGGTGTTCGCGGCCATCGACAATGCCGTTGCGCACCCCGAGTCGAACGACATCGTCGGCGTCGATCCGCCGCCATTCGACATTCCGTCCGATCCGCGTGACGCCCACCTGTTTGACGCCGCGTCCACTGACGCGTCGCAACCTCAGGGCGGTGAGCCCGCGCAGCGCATCGAGGACTTGCTCGAAGCCGATGACGAATTTCTCGCGCCGGCAAATCCGCAGACCCAGATGTTCGTCGCCGACCTTCCCGCCGAGGATGGTCGCGAGCGGTTGTCCGCCAACTATCTCGAGGAAGCCCGTCGCGCTGCTCGCCAGGGCCGCCGGGTCGATCCGTCGATCGGCGCCGGCCGCAAGGGTATCGGCAAGGGACCGCTGATCGCCTCCGCCGTCCTCACGGTCGCCGTCGCCGGCGGCGCCGCTTTCACCGTCATGCGCGGCAAGCAGGAAGGCCAGAACGAGGACTTCGCCAAGCTCGACCCCGCCTCGCCAGCTGCGCCGCTGGCTCCCGCAGGCGCCAGTGACGCCGTCCTGTTCGGTGAAGATCACGCCGATCCGGGCACCGACATTCTGGCGCCCCACGACGCGACTCCTGTCGCGCCCGTCATCGAAGCCGCCACCGCAACGCCGACCGTCGCACCCGCGCCGGCAATCAAAGCGCCGGCCGCCGCCAAAGCCTCGCCTGCGCCCCCCATCACGCTCGCCGACGCCGTGCGCGCTGGCGATCCGGTCGCCCTCCACGATTCTGCGCTCGAACTGCTGGCCTCCGGCGAGAAAGCCAAGGCCGTCCAGATGCTCAAGGAAGCGGCCAGCCGCGGCCTCGTCATGGCCGAGTACCGACTCGCGAAACTCTACGAACGCGGCGAAGGCGTGCCGCGCGACATGGCCGCCTCGCGTTCCTGGACCGAGAAGGCCGCCATCGGCGGCAACCGCCTCGCCATGCACGACCTCGCCGTCTTCTATGCCGAGGGCGATGCCGGACCGCAAAGCTATGCCGCCGCAGTCGAGTGGTTCCGCACGGCCTCTGACCTCGGCCTCGTCGACAGCCAGTACAATCTCGCTGTCCTCTACGAACAGGGACTCGGGCTCAGCCAGGACAAGGCCGAAGCCGCCTACTGGTTCGAGGTCGCTGGCCGCGCCGGAGACCAGGACGCCAGCCGACGCGCGCGCCTCATGCTCGGCGACATGCAGCCGACCCAGGCCGAGGCGATCAAGCGCAAGGCGCGGGCCTTCAACCCGAAACCCTCGATCGCGCGCGCCAATGGCGAGTTCGGCCGCCGCTCGTGGGACGTCGCCACGCCCGAGCAGGTCTCCGAGGTCCAGCGCCTGCTACAGCGGCTTAACTACACGCCGGGCGCGACCGACGGCAAAATGAACACCCGGACGGCCGAGGCGATCCGCCAGTTCGAACGGGCGAACGACCTGCCCGTCACTGGCGAAGCCAGTGCGTCCCTGTTGCGCGAACTCCGCGCCGCCAGCCTGAGCGACGCGAACTAGAGCGCACACGAACGATTGCGGTTTTTGGGCCCATCTGGCGCTTTGAGTGCGCGCGGCTCGCGCGTAGTAATGGAAAATGCTGATTCACCTCCCCATCGCTCAGGTCGCGGTTGATCCGCTGATCCTGATCGTGATCGGGATGCTCGTTGGCTTCCTGTCAGGCATGTTCGGGGTCGGTGGCGGCTTCCTGCTGACCCCGCTTTTGATCTTCTACGGCATCCCGCCCGCAGTGGCCGTCTCCACCCAGGCGAACCAGATCCTCGCCACCTCGATCGCAGGCGTGTCGGCGCACTGGCGCGAAGGTCAGGTCGATACACGGCTCGGCACGCTCATGCTCATGGGAGGGCTGGGCGGATCGTCCGTCGGTGTCGGCGTCTTCAGCCTCCTGAAGGCGTTCGGCGTCGTCGATACGACCATCGCCGTTCTCTACATCATCTTCCTCGGCGTGATCGGCGCGCTGATGGCATGGGAGAGCATCCGGGCCCTTCGCTCATCGGCCGGCGGCGATCCGGGGCGGCGCACGCGGCTGCGCGCCTGGATGCGCGGATTGCCGATGAAACGACGCTTCCCCCGCTCGGGCCTCTACATCTCGATCCTGCCGCCGATTGGGATCGGCTTCTTCGTGGGCATGCTCGCGGCAGTTCTTGGCGTCGGCGGCGGCTTCGTCCTTGCGCCAGCCATGGTGTATCTGCTGGGCGTGCCGACACGGGTGATGGTCGGGACATCCCTGTTCCAGATCATCTTCCTCACAGCCTATGTCACCTTCCTCCAGGCGACCTTCAACGGCACGGTCGATCTCGTGCTTGCCGGCGTACT
>CALRWU020000044.1:0-12112 GCA_943371945.1 Azorhizobium sp. AG788 | reverse complement strand
ACAGGAATGGCTTCAACCAGCGCGCCACTTCCTGCGCCCCACATGAACGCGCCGCCGTGCAGGTTGATCAGGATAGCGTCCTGCCGTGCCGCGCGCTGCGGCGATACGGCAATGACGCGCTGCACGGGAACGCCGCCCATGGTTTCATCAGTGACTTCGACTTTGAACTTCTTCCGCGCTTCATCAGCCAGCCCGTCATTGAAGCGGTTGTAGTGCCCGCGCATTTCGAGCGGATCAGAACTGGCGGGCCCATCGCCCACGCGATGGGTGAAGGCCCGACGCGCGGCCACGCTGGCATAGCTGGAGAAGGGCAGGCGAATGGCCGTCACTGCGCCATCAGCCGCAACGCCATCCCGAATTGCCGTCTTGCTTGCGCTGGAACCTTGGTCGGCCATCGATTTCTCTCGACTAGTTCGCTTGTCAGGTCCTTGGGCTCTGGTGTTATGGTATCGATATCATGAATACGCAAGCTGCTTTGATAGGGGATAAGCAGGGCTGCAGGACTCGGAGAATCGGACGGATGAAGAAGATCGCGCGCGAGCGCATCACGATGGAAGACGTTGCCCGAATTGCAGGGGTGGCGAAGATCACCGTCTCGCGTGCGCTGCAGGACAGCCCGCTGGTGCGTCAGGAGGTCCGCGACCGCGTGAAGGAAGTTGCGCGCAAGCAGGGCTACCGCCTTAACACCACCGCACGGAACCTGCGGCTGCAGCGCACGCACAGCATCACCGCCGTGATCGAGAACGATGGTGCAGGCGACCGCCCCATTGGCGAGCCGCTTGTCCAGATGGTCGTCGGCGGCATGCTGGGGAAACTCGCGCAGGCGCGATACCAGCTCGTGCTCACCACCCGCACCATGTTCGAAGCCACCGGCGCGGCCGACGCAGACGGCATCGTACTAGCCGGCCAGGGCGCGAACGACGAAGCCACCCGTCGCATTAAGGCGTTCGGCCTTCCCACAGTCGTATGGGGAACACCGGTGGAGCGCGATGACAGCGTGGTGTTCGTGGGTAGCGACAACCACGAGGGCGGACGCTTGGTCGGGCAGCATCTCCTTGATCTTGGACGCAAGAGGATCCTCTTCCTGGGCGATGTTTCACATCCGGAAATCAGCATGCGCGCTGCGGGCCTGCGCGCCGCGCTCGGCCGAAAGGCCAAGCTGACGGTCATGGCGTGCGCCTTTACGCAGTCGGCCGGGCGTACGGCCATGCTCAACGCTCTTGCTAAATCCGGCGACATCGACGGTGTCGCCGCCGCCAGCGACAGGATAGCACTCGGCGCGATGGACGCGCTCCGTCACAGCGGCAAACGCATCCCGCAAGACGTTGCTGTCGTCGGTTATGACGATGCCGCGGGCGAACAGGGCCTCACTTCGATCCGCCAGGAGTGGATTCTCGCCGGCGAAACGCTTGCGACAAAGTTGCTCCAGGTCATCCACGGCGAGCCGGCAAAATCCGAACAACTGCCGGTGAAATTGATCGTCCGCGCCAGCAGCCAGCCGTAACGTCACCCCGCCCCACACGCCTCTGTCATCCTCCAAGCAGGCTTGACATCGATACCAATGATATCGATACCATAAGAATAAGAGCGCTCGAGGTAGACGCCATCGGGCCACGTAGGGAGGTTTAAAACGGTGCAATTCTCACGCTTTTTGCTGTCTAGCGCTGCCGGACTGGCCTTCGGCATTCCACAAGCGATCGCGCCCCAGGCCATCGCTCAGGAAGCGCCTGTCGCTCAGCCCCAACCCGCTGCAGCCGAGCGCGAAGACGGCCTCGACGTCGTTGTCGTGACGGCCCGCCGTCGCGAAGAAAATCTGCAGAGCGTGCCATTGGCTGTCAGCGCCTTTACGCCCGAACAGATCGACCGCGCCGGCATCGACGACCGTACCGCGCTCGCCGACAACACGCCCTCCCTGATCACAATCACAGGCGGCTACCCCTCCGAGTTCGCCTTCTTTGCGCTGCGTGGCCAGGGTCCTGCATTCGGCTCCGTGCCGGGCGTCATCTCGTATTTTGCCGAAGTCCCGAACACCATCAACGTTGATGGGCGCGTCGGCACGTATTTCGATCTCGCCAACGTGCAGGTCCTTGCAGGTCCGCAGGGCACGCTGTTCGGCAAGAACGCGACAGGTGGCAACATCCTGTTCGAACCGCAACGTCCGACGGACACGTTTGAAGGCTATGTTCGCGCCGAGCTGGGCAACTTCAACGACCAACGGCTCGAAGGCGCCGTGAACCTGCCGATCAGCGACACGATCCAGCTGCGCATCTCCGGTGAAGCTGGCAGCCGCGACGGCTACACGATCGATGTTGGCCCGAACTTCACGGGCAAGGACTACGACAATCTCCGCTACGAGAGTGTCCGAGCCATTCTCGCTATGCAGCCGACCGATGCGCTCGATGTCGACACCATCGTGCGATACTATCAATCCGGCAACAACGGAGGCGGAACGGTCCCGTTTGCCTTCAATCCCGCGGCTGGCGCGCTCGGCTTTCTCGTCACCGATGTTTTCCCCGGCACGCCGGCAGCCGTCGCGGCTCAAAACGCCCGTGATCCACGCCAGGTGGCGTACGATCTCGATCAGTTCTCCGACACTGACTACTGGCAGGTGATCAACCAGGCGACCTATCGCCTCAACGACAATTTGCGTATCCGAAACATCGCGAGCTACTCGGATGCCCGGGGCATCTACGGCTACGACTATGATGGCACGCCCTCGGCGATCGCAGGGCAGGGCCAGCGCGGCGATTTGCCGACCAACGCTGTCGATACCTATACCGAAGAACTGCAATTGCAGGGAACGCTTTTCGAGGACGCCGTGACCTTCGCGACGGGCATCTACTTCGACAAGCAGGACACCAATCAGAGCGGCCACTTCGTCCAGTTCCCGTTCTCGGTCCTCCTCGGTGGAGCGCTGCCAGCAACCTTCATTACAAAAAGCAAGAGTCAGGCGGTATTCGGTCAGGCCACGGTTGACCTCGATAGGGCGGCAGGCTGGCGCGGCTTCTCTGTCACGGGCGGCTATCGCTACACGTGGGAGCAGGTGAAATCATCAGCCACCATCCTCGCGCCGCCCGCGACAACCGGCGCAGGCGAATTCGACTATGGCAGCTACAACTTGAGTCTGGACTACGCTTTCAACGACGATATCCACGCCTACATCACAGCGCGCGACGCCTTCAAGGCGGGTGGCATCAACGGTTCCGTGCCGGAAGGCCTGCCATTCCATACCTTTCCGCCGGAAAAACTCAGCGACATCGAAGTGGGCCTGAAGTCCGAATTCGAGATCGCCGACATGGAAACGCGCGCCAACATCGCAGTCTACAGCGGGGACTACGAGAACATCCAGCGCACGACGGCCGAAGTGATCAGCGGTGCATTGCTGAACGTCACGCGCAGCGCAGCCAGAGGGAAGATCGAAGGCGTCGAATTCACTGGCGCACTCGTGCCTTTCGACGGGCTCACGCTGAACGGCACGTATTCGTACATCCAGTCCGAATACACGAGCGTCACTGACGCGTCAGCCGGCGCGATCCTGGCCGGATCGCCGTTCCCCTATACGCCTGCACGCAAGTTCAGCCTCGGCGCGACGTACGAGACGGAAACTCCGCTGGGGACCTTGGCGCTGAACGGCTCCTACGCGCAGCAGTCGGCCTTTTCGACAGGCCAGACCAATGCCTCCTTCGTCCGCTCGATTCCGGGCTATGGCGTGCTCAACCTGTCTGTCGATCTCAAGGATGTCGGCGGTGCGCCCGTTGATCTCACCGTTTTCGCCACGAACCTCACCGACAACGAGTACGCAACCGGCACTGCCGATTTCTATAACTCACCGTTCGGCATCGCCACCTACACCTATGGCGAACCGCAGATGTACGGCGTCCGGCTGCGTTACCGCTTCGGCGAGTAACAATGGCCCGCCGCAGGACGATTGATCTGTCGTCGAGTCCGGTGCCTGCAACCGCAGCGCAGCCGCGGCTCGGCGGCCTGTCATCGCGGATCTCGGTGATGTACGCGGCGATCTACCTGCACTATGGCGCGTTCGGCCTGTTCATCCCGATGTGGTTTTCGCATCGCGGACTAAACCCTGAAGAAATCGGCACGCTCATGTCGCTGCCGATGTTCCTCCGCATCCTGTTCGTGGCGCCAGTATCCAACCTTGCCGATCGACTGCAGAGGATCAGGGAGGTGCTCCTGGCCTGTGTCGTAGGCGCGATGTTGCTGATGTGCTTCATGAGCTTTGCCCACGTCTATTGGCAGATGCTTTTGTTCTTCACCCTGTTCTCGCTCGTGTGGGACCCCTTGCCGATTCTGGCCGACTCCTATGCCGTGCTGGCCGTGCGCACCCGCGGACTGGATTTCGGGCGGATGCGTTTGTGGGGTTCGCTGGCCTTCGTCGTCGCCAACGTGGCGAGCGGCAGTCTCATCGGGGCTTATTCTCCGGAAGTGATTCCGTGGTTCACCGCAGGCCTGCTTGCCATCCCCATCGTGCCGATCCTGCTATTGCCCCCAGACCGTGAGCTCGGAAACGGCGAGAAAGGTGAACGCGTAAGCTGGCGCAGCGCCTTTGCGGATCGCGCCGTTGTTCTGGCGATGATCAGCACAGCCCTGATCACATCGAGCCACGTCTTGCTGAACACGTTTGGCACGATCCAGTGGACCGCTATGGGCATGGATGGAACGACGATCGGCATTCTTGTCGGTGTCTCCATCGCGGCCGAGATCATCGTGCTTTTCGGCGCGCAGAAACTGCTCGGCAAACGTTCGCCCCTTCTGCTGATTGCTCTTGGCGGCGTCACGGCCGTGATTCGCTGGGCTCTGACGGCGATGCATCCAGGGCTTTACGGAATCGCAGCGCTACAACTCCTGAATGGTATTACGGGAATGGGCGTGATGGCGGGTTTGATGCTGTTCATCGCGCAGCGCATCGACGGGCGGATGATCTCGACCGTGCAGGGCATCAATGCTGTCGTGCTTGGCCTGACGGCCGCGCTGGCAACGTTCGGATCGGGCTATGCATGGAAAGCGCTGGGCTATAACGCTTACCTTCTGGCGGCGCTCGTTGCGGCCGCCGGTTGTGTGCCCGTGCTTCTGGCCCTTCGGAAGCAGCGTTGATGGACGGTGTCGACGCCATACCGACTGGCGACCAGTCGCCATCGAGCCTGTTCGGTGACCTGTTCCCCGCCGTCGCCATGATGAACATCCTGCCGCCGAAGGACTGGGCGGACGCAATACCCAAATCGTCGCCCGCGCAGATCCTTGAGGCGTTCAGGACCGAGCGTCCGCAAACGCCCACGGCCATGCTCGCGTTCGTGCGCGTCTGGTTTGATCTGCCGAGAGAGGTCACAACGACATTCCAGGGCGTCACGCTCGAGTCGCACATAGAGGCGACTTGGCCAGCGTTGGTTCGCCCAGCCTCCCCGCGCCGTCCAGCAGATTCGCTCCTGCCATTGCCGCAGCTGTCGTTGGCGCCGGGCGGGCGCTTTCGCGAGTGCTACTACTGGGACAGCTATTTCAGCCTCATCGGCTTGCGCCATCGCCCGGATCTCATTCGAGCCGGCGCCGAGAATTGCCGTTGGCTGATTGAACAATACGGCTTCGTTCCGAATGCCAATCGCACCTACTATCTCAGCCGATCCCAACCGCCTTTCTTCTTCAAGATCGTCGAGCTGCTCGCCGAGGTGGAAAGTGGACATGTCATTTCGGAGTTCCTGCCCGCGC
Organism: Azorhizobium sp. AG788; assembly: GCA_943371945.1. Lineage (GTDB taxonomy): Bacteria > Pseudomonadota > Alphaproteobacteria > Caulobacterales > Hyphomonadaceae > UBA7672. Next base: position 6,394 of record CALRWU020000044.1, on the reverse strand, counting down.
TGATCGCCGAGCACCATTTCTGGATGGACGGCGCGCAAGTCTTGCAGAAGGCCGGCGAAGCGTTCAGGCGTGTCGTGAGGTTGCCCGACGGCGCGATACTCAATCGCTACTGGGATGACGTGTCAGCCCCGCGCGATGAGGCCTACATGTGGGATGTGGAGGCCGCGCGATCTGCGCCGGACAGGACGAGTCAGGGCGTCTACCGTGATATCCGCGCCGCCTGCGAAAGCGGTTGGGATTTCAGTTCGCGCTGGCTCGGCAAGGCCGGCGATTTCAGCTCGATCATGACGACCTCCCTCCTGCCGTCAGATCTGAACAGCATTCTCTTCGGTCTCGAGCGCTTCATTGCCGATGCGATGGCCGAGCAGGGGAATGTCTCAGGCTCCGCTCACTACGCGGAACTCGCGACGCGCCGTCGTGACGCGATGTGTCGCCACCTCTGGAACGAAGAACTCGGCGCGTTCGACGACTTCGATTGGAGGACAGACCAGCTTCGCGGCATGGCGAGCGCCGCCGCCGCAGCTCCTTTGTTTTTCGGCTTGGCTGATGCGCAACAAGCCCACGCCACAGCGTCATTGATCCAGACACATTTGCTCGCGCCCGGTGGCGTTCTGACGACGACGCAATCCTCCGATCTCCAGTGGGATTCACCCAACGGCTGGGCGCCGCTGCAATGGATCGCTTGCACTGGGCTTGCGCGTTATGGCTTTACCTCGCTGTCCACTGAAATTCGCGAGCGCTGGCTTAATGCGGCGCAACATGTCTTCCGAGCAACGGGGCGGATGATCGAAAAGTACGACATCGTGAATGTCCGACCCGGCGGCGGCGGAGAGTACGCTCTTCAAGACGGCTTTGGATGGACCAATGGTGTCGTCAGAGCGTTGCTCGATGCCCGTGCAACAAGCCTCGGCCGGGTACCATCGGTCGTCCGATAGGCGGTATCTCGAACTTAGGGTAGGGCGTGCGCAACCGGACCATTAGGAGCGTGTTGTGCTGCCTGCCTGGCAAGCTGATTTCTACGAACTCGCCTCGGTAGTCCCACTCAATGCGAGAGGGCAACACCTCGCTCAGTCCATACACGAATGCGGGATCCGAGGGGCTCAGACCAGTAACCTCTCGGGTAACGCGAGATTTGGTTAGCTTCGATCCTGTTTGCGCCATCGCGATACGACATTGTCTGCGTAAGCCGCGTCAGCAGTATCGTTGGACCACAAGTCTGCGAACTTCACATCCTGCCCCGCCGGCTGTTGGCTTTTTGGCAGGTCAGCGAACCTCACGCGCATTGGAACTGCGGTGCCCTCCCCAACTACCAAAGCCTCCTGAGAGCGGAGAGCGGGCAGAACGTCTACTAAACTTCGAACGCCGTCTGGAAGCGCCCGCTTCACATAAGCTTGGTCGGCGTCATTGCTCATTCGTAGAGCAAAAAGAGTGTTGCATTGAGACAGAATTGTTTCGTCTAGTTCAGATGGACGCTGGCTGACAACGCCCAACGCAACCCCGTATTTTCGTCCCTCCTTCGCGATGCGACTCAACGCGGCCTTCGCACCCTTAAAGACTGCATCGTCACGTCTTGGCGCGTAACGGTGTGCCTCTTCGCAGATCACGAGCAGTGGCACAGCCACAGGTCGGCCTGACCAAAGGCAGAAATCAAACGCCGTTCGACAAATCAGCGAGACAACGACGTCGACAATCTCACTGGGAATGCCGGACAGATCGATAACCGAAAGTGGCTTGCCGTCGACTGGTGCCCGGACCAACCGCCCAACCAACGAGGCCATGTCGTCCTTCACATCTCCATCCTGCAGAATTAGGAATTCGTAGCGGCGGTCTTTTTGAAGCGTCTCGATCTTGTTCAGAATTTTCTCATAGGGAGCTTTCTGTGCCGCCTGCGAGGGCGTCTCCTTTTTGATGTGATCCGTCACCGCGCTGAGCAAGTAGGGTACGGGCGTGTCGACCGTGATGTCATTCGGAGGGATTGGGGGCGTTGCGAACGTTCGTTTGGCGTGGAGGACAGCTTCTTTCAGTATGTTCGATTGACTCGTGGCGGCATGTTCAACGCGGCCAATAAACAGCTCCACGCTCTCTTCGAAGTTCAACATCCAATGTGGGAGCTTGAGACTTGTTGGATCGATCTGCTCGGCCAAATCTGGAAACGCCGCTGCATACTCTCCATGTGGATCGATCAATATCACATGCGCCGCCTTCGCGCTTTCTAGGATGCGGCGGAGCACCAGTGCCGTGGTGCATGATTTCCCACTGCCTGTGGTGCCGAGAATCGCAAAGTGCTTGCCAAGCAAATCGTCTGTGCGAAGGAAAACCGGCAAGCCCGCCGCCTGAGACAACGAGCCTATCGCGATTGTGGCCTTGCCCGACTGCTGGTAAATCTGTCGAAGTTCATTGATCGTCGTGATGCGAATTGGTTGTCCGGGCAGGGGGTAGGTCTCGACGCCGCGTTTGAACTCAAAGCCTGCTTCGCGTACGCTCGTCTTCACGCCTTCTCCGAAGAGTTCGATGTCGATACGTTTTGTGTCTGTCGCGGAGGTGTTGCTTCGGAAAGCCTCGACCTCTTCAAACATTCGCATACGAGTTACGAACCCAAAAACCAGTCGGTCGCCAACCTCGATTTTTACGATCGAACCGACCTGTCCCACCGCATAGCGTCGACTCTCGTGATTGCGGTACAGATCGTCTACTGAACCTTCCAGTTGACCGGTGACGCTGTAGCCGGTCACCTCAATAACGCGCCCGATATGGAGCTCCTTAGGCATTCGGTGCTCCAGCGATCAGTTGGGTGATCTCTTCGAATTTCCACAGGTTCAGCCCGAGAATGGCCTTCGCTTCCGTCGGCTCAACTGAGGTGGTTAGTGCCTGTTCGTCAGATATGAAGAGGTTGAGCCGCTGACCGCATCGCTTGCGAAAATCTTCAAATACTTTCAGCTGTTCCGCCTTGGCTTCGAGCCCATCGACAGGGCCAATAAAGGAAAACACAGTCAGGTTGCTGCCTGCAAAGCAGATAGCGTCGAATATCGCTTCGTTGATGTGATCGTCACCGTAGCTATAGCCGACAGTGACAAGGGTGTTGTTCGGTCGAGGTCCGCGCATTCGGGCGCGGAAGCGTGATAGCAGTGTCTCGTACACGCCAAAGCGTGTTTCGATGTATTTTTGCTCCGATGGGTAGACCATCACTGGTTCGTTGTTTCCGGGATCGGCGGAATATCTCCGCACGAAGCCGTCGGTTGCTCTTCGCCACGTGACGCTGCCATGCAGCTTGTGCAGCAGGAATTGTCCGGGCCCGGTTTCAGCTTCTTCAAACGTCGATGCATCGAACCACGCGCGCCCCGTGCCGCGAAAACCGTCGGAATAGGACAGCCGCTGGTCATCGAGCGCTGCTTCAATAAGAGTGTCGTAATTCAAGCTGAAGATATCTCGCGTCTTGCCGAGGCTTGGCTGAATCCTCGAAAGAAATCTCGCGTGCGTTTGGCTAACCGCCCAATCAAGGCCAATCACCTTCACGATTGCCACTTGGATCTGTTTCAGCAGGGCGGCTAGCGCGTCGGCACTGAGGTCGCCCAGCGTCTCAGTCGAGCTCAAGCTGGAAAGCAGCGCAGAGCGCCGAATCACGTGATTCATCAGGTCTTCGATGTTGGCTGCACGCGTACCAACGGGTCGCAATTTCTTGAAGAGAGCACTGGCGGGGTCGCCGATCTCAGCAAGGACCTTCTGTGTGAGTTCGCCTATGAGTGGCTTGTTGGCGCACCGACTGCACCCAGCTCCGAGGAGGTAAAAGGTGTCTCGCCCGGTAAACCAGTCCAGAATGTTTTCGCGCATGTTGTCCCCCCCTGCGCCCAGAGAGTATGTTGTCGAGACAACCCGCGCCAGTAGCCGCAGGGAAAAGGAGTCAACGAACGCCGGTCGTCGCTGACCCAGCCCCCTGAATTCCGGCTACGAAAGCAGAGTCCTCGATGAAGTTGATCCGCTACCCAACGCTCCTTCATCTGAGGCTGGAAATTCCGGACTCCAAAAGCCTGGTCGGGCTGGAGCAACAGCCATCAGATGCCGACGGATACCAGACACGTTATAGTTGATAACGCGTCCGTTTGCTTGGTCCGGCAGGCAGGAATCGATCCGGCGACCCCACCTGATTCCAGTTTCCCTGACCCTGTCGCCGAATCTTCTATAAGGGGGCAGCATTCAAGGGTGGGGATGATCAGCGGCGTGGATCCAGATACCAGACTCATCGAGCCAGCGGCCGGGCGATCGTTCTATGCGGCAGCTGTCCAAGATTTCTTGGCAGCGAGCGACGACGCGATTCTCGGCCAGCTCTCTCGTAAGCACGTCCGCTCGCACGCGTCCGCTGAAGCGGATCAAATCCGCGCATGGCAACGCGAGATTGAAATCCTCCGCTTAGCTTTCGAAACAATTGGCAGCGAGTGTGAAGGTTGGTGGCTGTTACTCGAAACGCCGCTGCTCCGGCTTGGTCGAAGGATGGACGCTGTCGTACTAGCTCCAGGCGTTGTCGGCATTGTTGAATTCAAGGTCGGAGCTGTAGCCTTTTCAGGACAGGATCGGGCGCAAGCCGAACGCTATGCTAGTTGCCTTCGCGACTTTCATGCTGCCTCTCAGGAATGTCTCGTCGTCCCGATCCTCTGTGCCGAGCGCGCGAAATCGGCAGTGAAAGAGATCGAGGCATTTGAGGGCACGGCCGCACTAGTGGAGACGAACGCAGTGGGGCTAGCACTCATTTTTGAAGAGTTGGCGAGGCATGTCGATAGCAATGCACCGCAGCTGGATGGCGTTTCCTTTGACATGTCGCCTTACCGACCAACCCCAACGATCGTTGAGGCTGCACAGGCTCTTTACGCCGGCCACGAGATCGCAGAGATCGGCCGCGGCGACGCCGCAGATGCTGAACTGCAGGCGGCAGCCGCCGCACTTCAGGAAATAGCTGCAGCTGCTGAGTCCAGCCGAGCGCATATCATCTGCTTTGTTACGGGCGCGCCGGGTGCCGGCAAGACGCTGCTTGGACTGGATCTCGCACTCAAGAGCCGAACAGGCACGAGACCAGCCGCGATGCTGTCGGGCAACCGTCCGCTCGTTCACGTTCTGACTGAGGCGTTGGCGACCGACCGCGCGAAGCGAAGTGGATCGTCGAAAGCGCAGGCCAAGTATGAGGCGGGAGCTGCAATTCAGAATCTTCTCGGCTACCTCAAAGAGCACACCGACGGGTCTCCGCCGCCAGAGCATGTAATCGTTTTTGATGAGGCTCAACGTGCCTGGGACCGCGAAGTCGGCCTTGAGTTGATGGGGCGGCCGAATTCTGAGCCGGAGCTGTTCCTAGACATCCTTGCGAGGCTCGATTGGGCTTGTCTGATTTGCCTCGTCGGACCTGGCCAGGAAATCAATCGCGGCGAAGGCGGACTACGCTTGTGGGGTGAAGCACTCGCATCTCCAGAACCAAGCCGGCAATTCTGGACGGTGGTGGCTGCACCGCAAGCGTTGGATGGTGGACCGGATGTAGCTGGATGGGGTCTGACGGCAGGAGGCGATCTGACGTCTGCGCGCGTGCAGCGGGAATCCAAATTGCATCTCGCCAACTCGATGCGGGCTTACCGCAACCCAATGCAAGGGCGTTGGGTTGCCGCTCTACTTGCGGGAGACATCCCCGGCGCCCGCGACGCGGCAGCGGCGATGACTTCGCCGCCGGCGATGATCACGCGGAACCTTGAGGCAGCCAAAACCTGGCTTCGCGCGCGGCGCATCGGCGGGCGCTCGGTAGGTTTGCTTGCAAGCGCAGGTTCAGTTCGGCTGGTAGCAGAAGGACTGCCGCCTACGCCGCAGTCAAACGAGCTTGGACCGATAGGTCATTGGTTTTTGAAACCCTACACCGATTACCGCAGCTCGAGCGCACTTGAAGTTCCGTTGAGCGAATACGGCGCCCAAGGTCTCGAGCTAGATTTCGCGGGCGTTTGCTGGGGAGGCGATTTGATTTGGCGCGACGGGTCATGGCTTCCCCGGATCATGCGCGCTCCCAAATGGACCATAGCTCGTGACCCGGAAAAGGTCCGATTTCGTCTGAATGGCTATAGAGTTTTGCTTACACGAGCACGAGCGGGTTTGGTTATTTACGTGCCTGCCGGCAGCAACGATGATGAAACTAGACTTCCAGCAGAGATGGATGCCGTTGCGGAGACGCTCATGAACGCTGGATGTGAGCCGCTTGCGGAGGGTCACAGACCAGCAGCATAGCGCGACCTGCATCAGGTCGTGCGTGAGGTAGTGAGAGGGGGAAAGCGTTGCCAAATTTTGTCGTGATAGCCGCGTTCGCTGCCTTCCTCGTCTTCGTTTGGATTCTGCAGTCTCCCTGGTTTAAGGGCACCCTCGGCGAAATCCGAGT
>CALRWU020000043.1:0-12232 GCA_943371945.1 Azorhizobium sp. AG788 | reverse complement strand
AAGCGCCCCTCCAGTGCTTCTGCGTCCAACATTTGTTGGAAGCCGGGCGTCCAGATTCGGCGGATAGCCAGAAAACTTCCGCCGCACGTTCAACCACTTGCCCCAAAAAACCTGCGGGAAACCACGACGCAAACCGGCCGGGCTCGCGGCGGGTTTAAACTCATGCCCATGAAACGTCGGAGCCTGCCCATCTGGCTGCTGCGTGATGTTCCCGCCTTTCTGGGCGTCATGATCAGCTTCTGGCCGTTGATGATCCTCGTGATCCGCAACGGCTTTGCCGCCATGCGCGGCAAGAAGATCAGCAAAAGCGTCTTCGATCAGCTCCCGATCTTCCTCGCCCACGCCGAATCCCGGCTCGACTTCGCCCTCTGGCGCGAAGCCTACCGCCGCCTCGGCTGGAACCCCCGGGCCATCTCCTTCGAGCTCTTCCCGACACCCGAATCCTGGGCCGACACTGCGCGTCGCTTTGAAAACTATCGCCGCGCCTGCATGAGCCTCGAAGCCTGCGCCCGCGGATACGTCGAGCATCTGCGCGCCCAGCACGGGCTCACCAAGGCTGACCTCGTCGCCCATGGTTCGACGGACGCGCGGCTGCGCCGCGCTGCTCACCATGAGCTCCTGGGTACAGCCCCGGTTGCGCTCACCCTGAGCAGCGCGCAACGCGCGCGTCCGTCGAAGGGCGAGCGCGGCCCCGCGCACGCACGCGGACCGCCCTGGCGTTCAAGCCCGCTGAAAACCCAACCCGCCCTAACTCAGCGCATTCGCGCCTGAGACCGCACCCGCATGCGCTAGGCAGTAACGCCGCCCAGACCGCCGTTCAGCATGATGAGATAGCGCTGGGCGATCGTGTCCACGAAGCTCGCCGTCTGTAATTTCGCTGGGTTCATGCGCTGGTTGATCGCTTTGACCTGAGCATCAATCGACTGCACCGCAATCTGCTTGGGAATGTTGAAAGCCGTCGTGACGATCTCACGCCCCAGCGGCGATCCCAGAATATCGAGCGCGTCCTTGAAGCCCGACGCGGACTGTTTGAACAGCACAGCCGACCCCAGGCCCGGCAGCTGGGCGTCCAGCATGTCGAGGCGCTTCTCGGCGATGTAGGCGTTGCTGACGTCCGCCACCGCGTCCTTGAAGTATGCGTCAGCGCTCCACGGATCGGCCAGCTTCACGCCGTCATCAAACTGCGCGCCGGAGAAGCCATCCTTGCCCAGCGTACCTGTCAGGCGCGTCGTATGAAGTTCGTCAGCATCGTCCCGCCAGAGCGTATCGATGGTGACCTCGCTGCCATTGACCGTGATCGGAACCGGAACGCCATCGACAGCGGCTGTGTAGCCGCCCCTGACTTTCTGGATCTCGAGCATCGCCTCGATCGGCTCGCCCTGGCGCTCGAATGCGACGCGGAACCTGCCTTCGATGCCATTCTGCTGCGGCGACAGGCGGTCGAGCCCGTACTCGGCGAGATTGAAATCCCGGGCGAACTGCAACCAGCCGCCATTGATCGACGACATCCGGTAAGCCACCGAGGATGTATCGGTCGGGTCAGACAGCATCGCCCTCTTCGCGAGGCCGACCTTGTCGACATCCGCGCCGACGCCGCCGGCGGTCATCAGCACCTTGCGGGCGATCGGATCGTTCAGCACGTCGTCGATCGTCTTGGCGCTCTTCACGACCTTGGCGTAACGCGCGAGATCACGGACGACTTCCGGATCCTTGGCGACCTGTTTCAGCTGCTTGTCTTCGTTCTTTTCCGCATTGACCAGGGCTGTCTTGATGGTTCCGACATCGGCCGTCGCCGTGCCCGAAGACGAAGTCCCGGTCGCCAGCGAGGTAAGCGTGCTCGTGCTCGACGACGAGCCGAACAGCATGCTGACCGTGGACAGGGGCATAAGCGTGGTCATGGAGCGCGATCATACCGGGTCACGTTTAACGTCTGCTTAACCCGTGGCCCCGTGGCGCTATCCGTGGCTTTGGCGCCGCATAAGCCTCTGAAAGCACGGATTTTCGACGCTCCGGGAACACGGACGCCGATCGTCCGTTGCTAGCTCAAGGACGGCTGGGGCCGTCATGGCTGTTGGATCTCAGGGGATCACTCTCATGTGGCCGTTCCGAACTGAAAAGAAGAAGGCTGTCGTCGTGTTCCACATCGACCAGGACGGCAACGCTCGTGGCGCCTGGTTCCGTGGCAATGCCGATGTGCTCATCATCGACGAGCGCGACCCCAAAAGCCGCGTCTATCGCATGGAATCCGAATCCACCGACGAGGAACTCCGCCGCAAGATCGGCAAGCATCCGCTCGGCTGCATGCTCGGCGAACAGGTTCCGACCGAGCGCCCCACACTCAACCTCCACTGGCGCGTCGACGGCCCGCAAACCGCCTGAGCTTCTCAGCCGGGCGCCGTCACCCGCCGCAGTGTAAGGTTGATGCGCCCGCCACCGGGAACCAGCGTGGAACTATCAGGATAGATCCGGTCGACGCCATGATAGGCGCGCCGCGACTGCCCACCCAGAACCACGACATCGCCAGACGCCAGCCGCATCGACGATGTCGGACTGTTCCGTTCAAGCCCGCCCAGCCTGAACAAGGCGCGTGATCCCAGCGAGACCGACACGACAGGCGCATCCTTCGCGCTCTCGTCCGCGTCGATGTGCAGGCCGAGCCGCGAGTCCGCCTCGTACCAATTCACCAGGCATGCCTCCGGCGGCGCATCGTAGTTTGACACATCGGTCCACAGGTCGAGCAAGACTTGTGGTATCGCCGGCCATGCCCTGCCCGTCTCCGGATGGTGGGCCTGATAACGATACCCTTTGATGTCGCTGACCCAGCCAAGCGAACCGAGATTGGTGTTGCGAACCGACAGCTGCTTGCCCGTACGCGGCATCGCGCCCCGGTAGACTGGGTTGTCTTCAAGCAGCGCCAACACTTCCGCAACCAGAGCTCTCTGGGCGTCTGGCCTGAAGTATTCCGACAGGAATCGAAAGCCCTCGATCATGGGCGCAACTCTACGCCCATGCCGACATCGCGTCGCCGGATTTGCGACAGGATAGGCGGACTAGGCGAGACCTTTCAGCGCGTCGGCGAGGTCGGTCTTCTCCCACGAGAAGCCGCCATCGGCATCGGGCTCGCGACCAAAGTGGCCGTAGGCCGAGGTGCGCGCATAGATCGGCTTGTTGAGGCCGAGATGCGTGCGGATGCCGCGCGGGCGCAGGTCCATGATTTCACCGAGGCGCTTCTCGAGCTTGGCGAGATCGCATTTTTCGGTGCCATCGCAATTCGCATAGATCGACAGCGGCTCCGGCACGCCAATGGCGTAGCTGAGCTGGATCACGCAGCGATCGGCAAGGCCGGCCGCCACGACGTTCTTCGCGAGATAGCGGGCAGCATAAGCGGCCGAGCGGTCAACCTTGGTCGGATCCTTGCCCGAGAAAGCGCCGCCGCCGTGCGGGGCCGCGCCGCCGTAGGTGTCGACGATGATCTTCCGGCCCGTCAGGCCGCAGTCGCCATCGGGTCCGCCGATCACGAACTTGCCGGTCGGGTTGATGTGCCAGACGCAGTTCTTGGCGATCGGCAGCGTGTCGCCCAGCGCCTTGCGGATGTAGGGCTCGACGATCTTGCGGATGTCTTCGGACGTCTGCTTCTCATCGGTGTGCTGCGTCGAGAGCACGATGGAGACGGCTTCCTTCGGCTTGCCGTTCTCGTAGCGGACGGTGACCTGGGATTTTGCGTCAGGCGCCAGCGTCTTTTCCTTTCCGCTGTGGCGAGCGTCGGCGAGCAATTTCAGGATGCGGTGGGAATACTGGATCGGGGCCGGCATCAGCTCAGGCGTCTCGTTCGTCGCATAGCCGAACATGATGCCCTGGTCGCCGGCGCCTTCTTCCTTGTTGCCCGAGGCGTCGACGCCCTGCGCGATGTGCTCGGACTGGCCGTGCAGCAGGACTTCGATGTCGGCGTCGCGCCAGCTGAAGCCAGCCTGATCGTAGCCGATGTCCTTGATCGCCATCCGGGCGTGGTGGGCGATTAGGTCCTTGGTGACAGCATCCGTGCCGCGGAACTCGCCAGCGATGACGACCTTGTTGGTGGTGGCCAACGTTTCGGCGGCGCAGCGCAGCGACCAGACGTCCAGCCCCTGCGCGATCGTGGTGCGGTAGTAAAGATCCACCACCTCGTCCGAGATACGGTCGCAGACCTTGTCGGGGTGTCCCTCGGACACGCTTTCACTGGTGAAAAGGTATTCGGAACGCGCCACGCGAAACTCCCTTCAGGCAATTCGGCTGCCATAACCCGGCAGGGCATATAAAGAAAGCTTTATATGATTTAGCCGGCGCTGCGCCACAGTTCAGCAGTGCTCAGCGGCGGGTCTTGGCCGGTTTGCGAACAGGTTTTGCGCCGGACTTGGCCTGTTTCTTGGCCAGATCGACCACCGCCTTGCGGGCATTGGCAAATTCGATCCGCCGGAACGCAGCCAGCAATTCCAGTTCCTCGCCCGTGTCCGGCCCATCAAAAGCCGCCGCCTCTTCGGCGACCCCGCGCCGGGCCTGCATCAGCCGGGGCGCGGTGTCGTAGAAATACTGGATCGTCACGCCCAGCGCCCTGGCGACTTCATAGAGTCGGCCGGCCGAAATCCGGTTCTTGCCGTTCTCGTATTTCTGGACCTGCTGGAAGGTGACGCCGACCCGCTCCGCCAGTTCAGGCTGCGACATATCCAGTTCGTTTCGGCGCGCAAGAATGCGCTCGCTGACGAGCCTGTCGATGTCTGTTGGATCCCGCGTTTCCACAATTGCACCTCGACGTCTGCCACAGCCAGAAGTTGAGATAACAATTAGCCTAGCGGCGCGGCAGAACGAACAACCCGAGGTTGAGTCCGGCGAAGATCAGCCAGAACAACCCGTCGCGCCAGTTGCTGTAGGGAGTCGCCGGCAGAGCCGCGGGAATACGTGCATCGACCACGGCCGAGCGCCAGCCCTCCGGGTCGGGTCCATACAGTTTAGGATCAGCGACCGACGCGCGCGCGGTCCAGCGACCATAACTGTCGATCATGCCGGTATCGCCGCGGCTGGCCACACGCGCCATCGGCAGGCCTTCCTCGATGGCGCGATAGCGCGCCTGGGCTGCATGCTGTCCGGGGCCGAAGAGATCGCCGAACCACGCATCGATGCTGATATTGACGAGCCACTCCGGACGATCGGGCCCGTTGGGCGACAGGCCCGGGAAGATCGCTTCATAGCAGATCAGCGGACCGAAAGGCGGCACGCCATCGGCCGTGACAGTGGCCGGCATTGGCCCTGCCTCAAAGCCTCCAGGCGCGAGATCCTGCAGTGTCTTGAGCCCTATGTTCTTGAGCAAGCCAGAGAACGGCACGAACTCGCCGAACGGCACCAGCATGTGCTTGTCATACCAGGCCAGCGCCCCCTGCACGTCGCTATGGCTGCTGAGCACGGCGAGCGAGTTGTACGCGCGCTGATCGTCCTTGCCCGGATTTTCAACGCGTGCCGTGCCGATGATAAGCTTGCGCGAGCCGAGGGATCCAGCGACGGCGCGCAGCGCCGGGTCCCAGCCAAACAGGTAAGCGGGCACCGCGCCTTCCGGCCAGATGAGAATTTGCGGAGCGTTCGCCGTCGCGGGTCCGGAGAGGCGAATGAAGCGTTCAACCAGCGCCACGGCGTTCTGCGGGTTATCTTTCGCAGCCTGCGGCGTGCCGGTGTCGACCAGGCGCACCATCGGGCCTGTGGCGACGTCAGCCGCGGATTCGCCAAGGCGCTTGGCGCCCCACCCCCAGAGCGCGCCGAACACGATGGCAGCCACAATCAGAGGAGCTGAGCGCGAGGCCGTCGACCCACGCTGTCGCGCATCGGTCAACACCGCCGGCGACGCCATCGCGACGAGCGTCAGCGCGGACAAGCCATAGATGCCCCAGAGCGATGCTGACTGCGAAATTGCTTCGCCCGGCGCCCAGATCATGCCGGGCATGTTCCAAGGGAAGCCGCCAATACTGAACAGCGAGGCGCGGAACCATTCGGCCAGCATGAACGCGCTGGAGAAGATGATCAGGCGCGCAGGCCCCGGGCACCAATAAGGATAGACCAGGAATATGGCGCCAGCCAGAATGCCGCCGAGCAGCGCCGGCAGCGCGATCAAAGGCATCCAGATAAAAAACACGAAGGCTTCCGCATCAACGAGGAACGCCCAGGCGATCCAATGCATGCCGACAAGATAATAGGCGAAACCAAATGCGCCGACGCGCCACAACGCGGCGCGGCGCGGCTTCGGCGCAAGGCGCGCGCCATCAAGGCTCCATACGAGACCCGACAGCGCGACCGCATAAAGCGGCCAGATGTGGAAAGGCGGGAATGCGAAGTTTGCGATCGCGCCGAGCACTGCGCAGAACGCCAGCGCCCGCCAGCCCTGCAAGCCCGCGACCCAGAGATAGGCGGGCGACAGGAAATTGCCCCGGCCATGCGGCTGGGGACCGGTTGGCAAACTCATGTCGGTCATTCCGCCTCCCCGGCACGCCCTGCACTGGCCTGCATGGGCCGGCGCCTCACCGCTCTACAGCCGCAGACTTGTCCTCGGCAAGCGCGGAAGGCGCCGGTCGCGGCCCGCGCAGCTTGGCGCGCACAACCCGGCGCGGATCGGCTTCGAGAATCTCGATGATCAGGCCTCGCGGATGCTCGATCGTCTCGCCGGTCTGCGGCACGCGGCCGGCCAGCGCCGACACCAGCCCGCCGAACGTATCCACCTCGTCCTCGAAATCGGCGACCTGCACCGGCAGGCCGGTCTCGCGCTCGACATCATGGATTTCGGCAAGGCCGTCGACCTCCCAGGTCGTCTTGCCGCGACGCAGGATGCGCGGACGCGCCTCGTCATGTTCATCTTCGATGTCGCCCACGATCTGTTCGACCAGATCCTCGAGGCAGACCATGCCTCCCGTACCGCCATACTCATCGACCACAAGCGCAATGTGGATGCGGCTTGCCTGCATGCGGATCAGCAGGTCCGGCAGGGGCGTCGATTCCGGCACGAACATGACTTCGCGCAAAAGGCGCTCAAGCGGGCGCGACGCCAGCGTTTCGGCTGACCATCCGGCGCGCACGCCTTCGGCGACAAGGTCCTTGATGTGGATGAAGCCGAGCGGCTCATCGAGCGAATCGCGATAGACCGGCATGCGCGAATGCGCCTCGGCTGCGAACTGCACCAGAACCTCTCCGAGTGACGCACCGATGTTGACGGCGGAAATCTCGGCGCGCGATGTCATCACGTCACGCACCGAAGACGTCTCGAATTCCTTGAGGCGTAGCCGAATTTCCGCATGAGGGGTCGCAGCGCCGCCCGCTACGGGCAGGTCAGGTTCGGCCTTGCCCGCGATCAGGCGCGCGAGGCGGGTGCGGAAGGTGCCGCGCTGGGACGGCTCTCCATCGTTCGGCACGGCTCAGCCCTCCTCCTGCCCGCCGGCATAGGGGCCGGTGGCGTATGGGTCCGGCCAGCCAAGTCCGGCAAGAATTTCGGCTTCGAGAGGTTCCATTATCGTCGCATCTGCAGCTTCGATGTGATCATAGCCCAGCAAATGCAGGAAGCCATGAACGAGAAGGTGGCTAATATGGCCTTCAAACGGTCTTTGCATCGCTTCCGCATCGCGCAGCGCCGTTTCGTATCCCACGGCCACATCGCCAAGATATTGAGGCTGGCCGGGGATTTCCGGGCTTTCGGACGGAAATGACAGAACGTCCGTAGGCTTGTCGATGCCGCGCCATTGCTGGTTCAGCGTGTGCATTTCCGCATCGTCGGTCAGAAGGACTGCCATCTCTCCGCCCGCCTTCATTCGCGCTGAAGCCAGCCCCAGAACATGCGCCGCCAGCGCCTCGACGTCGCCCAGCACCTCCCAGCGCGGGTCGGCGATGCGCAGGTCGATCGAGAGTGGCTCGGTATCGGAGGCAGGGCTCACTTCCGCGAAGCCCCCTTGGCCGCGTCCTTGTCGTAGGCGTCGATGATGCGGCCAACCAGCTCATGGCGCACCACGTCGGCGCGCGTCAGCTCTTCCAGCGCCACACCCTTCACATTCTTCAGGATCGAGATGGCATGGGCGAGGCCTGACTTCATGTTGTTCGGCAGGTCGGTCTGTGACGGGTCGCCCGTCACCACCATGCGCGAACCACGTCCAAGGCGCGTCAGCACCATCTTCATCTGCGGCACAGTCGCGTTCTGCGCTTCGTCGATGATGACGAACGCATTCTTCAGTGTACGACCGCGCATGAAGGCCAGCGGCGCCACTTCGATCTCGCGACGCTCTTTGCGCCGGTCGACTTCTTGCGCGCCGAGGCATTCATTCAGCGCGTCCCAGATCGGCAGCATGTAGGGATCGACTTTTTCCTCCAGCGCACCCGGCAGGAAGCCGAGCTTCTCGCCAGCTTCGACAGCCGGCCGCGCCACGATCAGCCGCTCGCGCTTGCCCGCTTTCAGCTCGGCAGCGCCAACTGCGACCGCGAGGTAGGTCTTGCCCGTACCCGCAGGCCCGACGCCGAACACGAGGCCAAGCTCATCCTGCAGCAGTTTCTCGAGATAGGTGCGCTGGCCCGGCGTCTGCGCCATCACTGGCTTTCGGAGGCCCATGATTGCGTCGCCCGACGCTGCCGCCATGCCATGGCTGGCGGTCAGGCGGATCGCTGCTTCCAGTTCCGCCGTCGAAGGCTCCGCGCCATTGGCGATGCGTTTGCCGAACGCCTGGAGCGCGTCCGCCGCGAGACGCGCGCCGTCGCCATCGCCGGTGACGATGATCTCGCTGCCCTGGCTCTGGCTATCGACCCGCACGCCATCATCGGCGAACGCCTGCTCGAGCAATTGCAGGTGTGCATGCGCCGGACCGCACATGTCGCGCAGCAGTTTCTGGCTGGCGACCGGCACGGCGTAACGATGTGCGCGCGGCGTCTTGGATTTGCCGCTCACGCCGTCGCCCCAGACATCACTTGGGCGGCGACCAGACGGCCCGACAGGCTTGTGCCGGTCGCGCCCACGATCTCGACGTCCGCAATGCGATTGTTCAGGTGAGCTCCATCATCGACGTGCACGGGTTGCATATAGGGCGAATAGCCGAGCGCCTGCCCTTCGCGTTTTCCTTCGCGCGAGAACAGCACGGGCAGCCTGCGCCCGACTGTCGCTTCATTAAACGCCTGCGCCTGTTCGGTGATCGCCGCGAGCAGGCGCGCGAGGCGTTCGTCTTTCACATCTTCCGCGACCTGCAGGTGCATGCCCGAAGCGGGCGTGCCGGGGCGCGGCGAATACTTGAACGCATAGGCCTGGGCAAAACGCGCAGCCTTCACCAGCGCGAGCGTATCTTCGAAATCCGCATCGCTCTCGCCCGGGAAGCCGACGATGAAGTCCGACGCCAGCGCGATGTCCGGCCTTGTCTGCCGCACGCGATCGACGATCGACAGGTAATGCTCCGCCGTATGCTGGCGGTTCATTGCCTTGAGCACCCGGTCCGAACCCGCCTGCACCGGCAGGTGCAGGAAGGGCGACAGCTTCTCCACATCGCCATGCGCCGCGATCAGGTCGTCGGTCATGTCGCGCGGATGCGAGGTCATGTAGCGGATGCGCTCGACGCCGCCGATCTTCGCGACATGACGAATGAGATCGCCCAGCCGCCATTCCCCGCCCTTCGGATCATGCGTGGGCGCAGCGCCATGCCAGGCGTTCACATTCTGCCCGATCAGCACGATCTCCTTGACGCCCTGCCGCGCAAGGTCGCGCGCTTCGCCCATGATCGCATCGACCCCGCGCGAATATTCTGCTCCCCGTGTGTAGGGCACCACGCAGAACGTGCAGAACTTGTCGCAGCCTTCCTGCACAGCAAGAAACGCTGAAGCCCCGCTGACTTCGCGCGCGGGCAGCGCGTCAAACTTTTCTTCCGCCGCGAAATCAATCTCCAGCCCATCGCCCGTCTTGCGCGCCAGACGCGCGATCATCTCGGGCAGGCGGTGATAGGATTGCGGCCCGACCACCATGTCGACCGCCGGCTGCCGGCGCATGATCTCTTCGCCCTCGGCCTGCGCCACGCACCCGGCGACCGCGATACGCATCACACCGCCGCCCGCCTGCTTGATGTCCTTCAGCCGTCCGAGTTCGGAGAAGACTTTCTCCGTCGCTTTCTCACGGATGTGGCAGGTGTTGAGCACGACGAGATCAGCCGCCTCGGCCGTGTCCACCGGCGCATAGCCAAGCGGCTTCAGCACGTCCCGCATCCTTTCGGAATCGTAGACGTTGGCCTGACAGCCATAGGTCTTGATGTAGAGGCCTTTTGTATTGGACTTCTGCGGCGTGTCGCCCATGCAGATTACTTCTTCTCGTCCTCGGTCAGCGGCACGCCATAGAGTTCGAGCCGGTGATCGACCAGGCGATAGCCGAGCTTGCGCGCGATCTCGACCTGCAGCTTCTCGATCTCGTCAGAGTGGAATTCGACGACGGCGCCTGACTTTGCGTCGATCAGGTGATCGTGGTGTTCCTGCGGCGACTCCTCGTAACGCGACCGGCCATCGCGGAAATCGTGACGCTCGATGATGCCCGAATCCTCGAACAGTTTCACAGTGCGATAGACGGTGGCGAGCGAGATGTTGGCGTCAACGGCGGCGGCGCGGCGGTGAAGCTCCTCGGCGTCAGGATGATCGTCTGCTTCGGACAGGACGCGCGCGATCACACGGCGCTGGTCCGTCATTCTCAGCCCTCTTTCGATGCACTTCTGCTCGATCACACGGACCTCCCTACTGCCGCTGCGCCCACTCACGCGCGACAAATTTGCCAGACGGCGCACATATGCTTGTCAGGCCGCGCCCTGTCCACTGCGCCGCTAGCCAGCGTGGGGGCCGACCGGGCGTGACATGACCAGCGCGTCCACCCGTCCATCACGTGTGTTATAATAAGCCTTCCGGACGCCGATTTCCACGAATCCCTCGGATTTGTAGAGACCGATGGCAGGAAGATTGTTGCGCGCCGCTTCCAGAACCCAGCGTTCTAGCCCGCGATTCAGGGCGTCGGCGTCGAGCGCGCGAAATATTTGCCTCCCGAGACCGCTCTGGCGCGCTGCCGGATCGGTCGCAATGGTCAGAAGTTCCGCATCATCCCCCGCCACAAGGGCGAGTCCGAATGCGACTGCCTCGCGTTCACGGGTGGCCACAAAGGCGATGGCTTCCGGACGCGTCAGCCATGTGACGAAGTCCTCCCGCGTCCAGCCCTCCTCGAACGACGCCGTGTGCAGCCGCGACAGGTCGGCCGCATCCGTCACGCTTGCGGGCCGGACTGTCATTGCCCAGCCGACTTTACCGGCGGACGCATCGGCGTGGCGTCGGGCTCACGCACATAGACCGGACGCGGCGGCGGCAGATCGCTGTCCGCCAGACGCGCCGCAAACAGCGCAGCGGCCCGCGCCGATGGCGCGCCGGAGATCTGGCGTGTTCCCAGTCCAGGCAGATCGCCAAGACCCCCACACACAGCATCCGTTCCCGTGGCCAGCGCAGGCAGCTCGTCTTCATTGGCCTCGAACGGTTCCGCCCCGCCCCTGCCCGCATCGATCAGCTGGCCCCACCATGTCCGATGCGGCGGGCGGCGCTTGGCAGGCAGAAGGCCGAGCACATAGCCTTGCGGAGGCACGCCATCGATTGCCTCAAGGCTGGTGACGCCGACCGCCGGAATGTCGAGCGACAGGGAGAGCCCCCGCGCAAACGCAACGCCCACGCGCACCCCGGTGAATGAGCCCGGCCCCACCACGATGGCGACGCGATCGAGATCCGCGAACGCAACGCCCGCCTCGCGCATCAGTCTCTCGACGACTGGCGCAAGCCGCGCGTCATGCCCCTGATTCATCGGCTCCGACAGTTCAGCGGCCAGAACGCCATCGCGCACCAGAGCCGCCTCGCAGGCATCCGCCACCGTGTTGATCCCAAGTATCAGCATGACGCTGCCATACCAGCTGACCGCCCCCTGTCACCAGCCATAAGTCCGCTTCCCGCCCTGCCCGGCCTTCGGCTGTGAGGCGGGATCGGTGGTGATCTGCGTAGGACTTTCTATGCGAAAACCGACACCCGCAGCTGGCTGCAATGCCCCGGTGAGTTCAATCGGTCAGCGCAACACGTACCTTGATAGTAGGACGTGGAGCGATGACGATGAGGCGAGCATATCGCAGGACGAAGGTTTCAGCGGCTGAGAGCGCCGAGCTGTGGGAGCGCTGGAAGAAGGGTGAAGGGCTGCATG
>CALRWU020000042.1:0-12298 GCA_943371945.1 Azorhizobium sp. AG788 | reverse complement strand
CCTGTTCGAGGACGAGGCGTCTTCGCAGGCGGCCGCCATAGCGATTGCCGACGCAAAGAAGAAATACTGGGTCAGGGCGACCAGCTTTCGTGGCGCTCCTCCCGTGCCGCTCGACTGACGCGCGCGCATGGATGAGTTCCTGCATCTGTTGATTCTGTTTGTGCTGGCCGCCCTTCCATCGGCGCTGCTGTGCCGCGTTGTGATCACGCTCCGGATTGTCGATGCGCCGACCGAGGCGCGGAAGCTTCAGAAGCTGCCCGTGCCCACGGCGGGCGGTCTGGCCGTCGCGCTCTCGGCAGCGCTGGCGGTGGCGACCAATGCGGAGATTACGCACAGCGGGTATCCGGCGCCCATGCTGGTGGCGGGCGGCGGCGCACTCGGCGTGCTGCTCGTGGGGCTGGCTGATGATATCCTGAAGCTGCGACCGGTCGTGAAGCTTGGGTTGATCGCGGTGATCGCGCTTGGCATGGCGCTGCTGGACATGCGGGCCGATGTGCTGGGCTTCTGGCCCGGCGCGATGGTGGAGTTGCCGTGGCTGCTCGCGATTGCGGGGTCGGTCCTGTGGTTGATCGTGATGATCAACGCGGTGAACTTCATGGACGGCGCGAACGGGCTCGCCATGGGGATGGCGTGCATTGCGGCGCTGGGCCTTGCGGCGTGTGGCATTGCGATTGGCGCGTGGCATATCGTGTTGTCGTGTGTGGCGCTGGCCGGTGGGTTGGCGGGATTCCTGGTGTGGAATGTGCGCGGTCTGTTGTTTGTCGGGGACGCTGGGGCGCTGTTCACGGGCGCGATGCTGGGGGGGCTGGGTCTCGAACTGGTGAGGCTGCGCCCCGATCTGCTGTTTGTGCCGGCGATCCTGCTGCTGCCCTTCCTGTCGGACGTGTTGCTGACGCTGGCCTGGCGCACGAGGCTGGGCAAGAAGCTGTTCGCGGCGCATCTCGATCACACCTACCAGATCGCTCTGAAGGCGGGGCTCAAACACTCGCAGGTGTCGGGTGTGCATGCGGTCTGGGCGATGAATGCCGCTGTCGTGGCGGTCGGTGCGACGATCGTTGGCGGCTATGCGCCAGTGATCGCGTTCGTGGCGCTACTGGCGATCAGCTCATGGGTGCACTGGCGCGTGCGCCGCGCCGGTGTGGCGAACGGGCTGGTCGGGGCGGATGTGCTTTAGCGGGGAACGAGGTATGCTACCCGGTGAGAGGGCAATATGCGTCGCTTCGCTCACGTTCCGCTGTACTCCCTATTGGCGCTGGTTCTCGTCGCGGCGCTTGGAGCAGCTGCGCTGGCGTTCTCAGCTGACCCACGACAATTCGTCCCGACCAATCTCCCTTGGGAAACTCAGCTCGATCAGGAAGCGGAGCTTCTCGGACTGTCTACCGGCGGCGCTGACGAGTTGCGTCTTCGATACGTGTCGTTCACGGGGTGGGACCCAGCTGAAGCAGGTGTGATCCGCGTAACGTCTGGCCGGATTGAAAAATACGGATTTGCAGACGGGAGTTGGGGGCGACGCTGGGCCGTCGTCAGTCACGCAAGCGAGGATACGCCGACTGCAGATCAGATTCTGGCTTTGATCGACGCGCTGAGGAACGAGCCGCCGCAGCAAGACGATGGATGCATATCTCACGGTCAAGGCATGATCTCCGGCCTACGGCGCGGAGAGGTGTTCGCACGTCGCTCTATCGATTGCACAACGTCCCCAGTCGAACAGCAGGTGTGGGATTTGATCCGGAGCGTGCCGGCATTGCAGAAATGGTAGCGGCCTACGCCTTCGCGCTTCTGGGATGACAAGTGGTGGGGTTGGATAAAGGCTAGAACGCGCGCGTGACGGTCTGGTCGGCGAGTTCGGCGAGTTCGTCGTGGAAGGGGCCGCGGCCGGTGCGGGCGAGGGCGGCGCGGGCAGCGGCGGCTTCGGCGCGGGCGGTCTCCAGCGTGCGTTCGGCAGCGCCTGACGCGCGGATCAGGTGAATGGCGTGGGCGAGATCGCCGTCGCGCTGGTCACGATCGCCCATGACGCGATCCCAGAACTTGCGATCTTCGGCATCGCCCGTTTCACGCGCGTAGATCACCGGCAGGGTGAGTTTGCCTTCGCGGAAGTCGTCGCCGACGCTCTTGCCGATGACGGCAGTGAGGCCGCCATAGTCCAGCAGGTCATCGACGATCTGGAAGGCGCGGCCGAGGCGGCGGCCATATTCGCCCATCGCGTCGGCGGCGGCGTCATCGTTCGTTGCTGTGTAGGCGCCGGCGCGGGCGGCGGCTTCGAACAGGGCGGCGGTCTTGGCTTCGACGATGGCCATGTATTCGCTGATCGGCAGGTCAACCTTGCCGAGCGCGGCGAGCTGGCGGACTTCGCCTTCGGCGATGACACAGCTGGCGCGCGACAGGATGTCGAGGATGCGCATGTCGCGCGTCTCGGTCATCAGTGTGAAAGAGCGGGCGAAGAGGAAGTCGCCGACGAGGATGGAGGCGGAAGCGCCCCAGACATTCTTGGCGGCGGCCTTGCCACGGCGCAGGTCTGAATCATCGACCACGTCGTCGTGCAGCAGGGTGGCGGTGTGGATGAACTCCACGGCGGTCGCGAGCTTGTTGGCAGCGTCGCTGCCCTTGCCGCCAACAGCGCGGGCGGCGGCGAGGGTAAGGACGGGACGCAGGCGCTTGCCGCCGGCTGCGATCAGGTAGGCCGAGAGGTCGGGAATAGTCGTGACGGGGCTGGCCGCGCGCTCTGCAAGCAGGCGCTCGACCTCTGCAAGTTCTGGCCGCAGGAGGTCCACCAACCGATCCATCGGGGTGGACTGCGGCGCCTGTTGCTTTTCAACTTCGGCGTGCAGGGCCAATTGCAATCCCTTGCGCTTCCCAACCGTCTTCCGTGAACCTGCTGATATACGATATTTGTGGCCTGAGAAGCGGGTCAAGGAACGGAGTTCCTATCAGCTGATCGGCGTGTCAA
This sequence comes from Azorhizobium sp. AG788, assembly GCA_943371945.1. Lineage (GTDB taxonomy): Bacteria > Pseudomonadota > Alphaproteobacteria > Caulobacterales > Hyphomonadaceae > UBA7672. The sequence goes on along the minus strand of CALRWU020000042.1, from coordinate 9,351 downwards.
GTTGTCGCTAATGATCGAAGTCCTTAGAACGAACAGTCCGGTGAGGCTGGACTACGCGACGGTCCTGCTCAATCGGGCCGGTTGCCAGCCCTTTGTGGCGGACCGCTTCATGGCGTCCGCAGAGGGCGGAATATCCGCTTTCGAGCGCCGTATACTGGTGCCGGATGAGCATGAAGCTCGTGCCAGAGAGGCCTTGAAGGAGCTGGATGCGCCGCCCGACCCGGACCTGCTGGTCGAGGGCGACTGGGACGATGACCCCGCGTGACAGGCGTCGATACCACAGAAGACCGCTTTCTTGATGGGGCTATCACGGTGTTCCAGCCTGCGCGGGGCTATCGCGCGGGGATGGATGCTGTGCTGCTGGCAGCCTCGCTCTCCGGAAAGGACGGGGAGAGCTTTGCGGAAGCCGGATGTGGGGCGGGGACCGCGCTTCTGTGCGGGGCGCATCGTCTGGCGGGATGTGCGTTCACCGGGTTCGAGCGGGATGCGGCGGCGCTGGAGCTGGCGGGGCGGGGGATTGCAGCGAATGGCATGGAGGGGCGGGTCAGACTCCGTCCGCATGATGTGGGCGAGCGACCGGCAAATCTCGAGAACCAGTTCGACCAGGCGTTCAGCAATCCGCCGTTCTTCGAGCCGGGAACGGTGCGGGCGCCGATCGCCGAACGGCAGGCGGCCTACATGGCGGAGACGCCGCTGAAGGCGTGGATCCTGTTCCTGCATCACATCACCAAGCCCGGTGGGCGGATCACCCTCATCCACCGTGCGGCGGTGCTGGGCGACCTGCTGGAGCTTCTGGGGCCTCGCACGGGGGAAATCGAGGTGTTGCCGATCCGCCCTGCGCCGGGAGAAGCGGCTGGGCGTGTGCTGATCCGGGGACGCAAGGGGCTGCGGCGGGGGCCGGTGACACTATATGATGGACTGGCGTTGCATGATGCGCCGGGCGGCCCGGCATCGCGACGGGCTGCGGAGGCGCTGCGGGGCGGCGCCCTGGAATGGAGATAACCGCCATGGGCGGCGTTATCCTGATCTTCCTGCTTGTACTGTTGCTGGCGATTCTCGTCCTGCCGGCTATGCGTGAGCGCAGGCGCGGCGGTCCGCCGCCGGGCGCGACTCCCGACACGGCGCATGAGGTCGTGGTCCACCAGCTCGACGATCATCGCAGCAAGAAAAAACCCTCCACGGACGATGCGCAGAAGCCACAGGGCTGAGCTGTTGCAGCTTCGCCTCCGGTTTGCCCCAGCCAGGACTCGATTGGCTGGGAAAACCATCAACGCGACGCTGCGACAAAGTGGCGTCCGATGATGCGCGGTTCCGGTCGCGCCCTTAAGTGAGCGTCAACGCAAGACACCGAGGTTCGCCCCATGCAAATTCTGATTCAGGGCATCTCGCTGGTTATCGCGTTCGGCATCCTCGCCGTGCTTGCCGTGCGTCCGAACAGCGGACGCCGCTGAGATTTTTGTGCTTAATCGACAATCGCGCCAGCGGCCCCCGATGACGGGGCCCGGATGACAGGTAAAGCGGAGCCGCATATCAGGGTGGCGACGGAGACCTGCATGACGACTTCCATCCCCACGCCGACGCCCCGCGAGAAACCCAAGAGCTTTCAGGAGATCATCCTGCGGCTGTCGGCCTACTGGTCGTCCAAGGGCTGTGCGATCCTGCAGCCCTACGACATGGAGGTTGGCGCCGGCACGCTGCACCCCTCCACCACGTTGCGGGCGCTGGGGCCTAAGCCCTGGTATGCGGCCTATCCGCAGCCGTCGCGGCGGCCGAAGGACGGGCGCTATGGCGAGAACCCGAACCGGCTGCAGCATTACTACCAGTATCAGGTGATCCTGAAGCCGAACCCGCCCGACATCCAGGACCTCTACCTGCAGAGCCTGTACGAGATCGGCATCGATCCGACCGTGCACGACATCCGCTTCGTCGAGGACGACTGGGAGAACCCGACCGTGGGCGCGTGGGGCCTTGGCTGGGAAGTCTGGTGCGACGGGATGGAAGTCTCGCAGTTCACCTACTTCCAGCAGGTGGGCGGACTGGATGTGCGCCCGGTGTCTGGCGAACTGACCTACGGGCTCGAGCGGCTGGCGATGTATGTGTTCGGTCTGGATCGCGTGTACGACCTGCCGTTCAACGACCCGCAGAGCGAATATCCGCTGACCTATGGCGACGTGTTTCTCGAGAACGAGAAGCAGCAGTCGGCGTACAACTTCGAGCATGCCGACACCGAAGTGCTGCAGCGCTGGTTCAGCGACTGCGAGAAGGTGTGCAAGAAGCTGCTCGGGCTCGAGAAGCCGTTGCCGCTGCCGGCCTATGAGCAGGCGCTGAAGGCGTCGCACATCTTCAATCTGCTGGATGCCCGCGGCGTGATCTCGCCGACGGAGCGTCAGAGCTTTATCGGCCGGGTGCGTGATCTCGCGAAGGGATCAGCCGAAGCGTGGGAGAAGTCGCAGAGCGCTTGATGCGACGTGGCTACGCCCTCGCGGCGCTTGTCCTTTTCATTGTTGAAGTCCTGATCGCGCTGTTCGTGCGCGATGCATTTGTGCGGCCCTATGTCGGCGACATGCTGGCGGTGGCGTTGGTCTATGCCGCGTTGCGTGCGGTGACGCCGTTGCGGCTTGTGGCGGCGCTGGCGGTGACGCTGGGCATCGCGTTCGGCATCGAGTTCGCGCAATTGTTCGGGCTGCTGGCGGCCCTCGGGCTTGGGGACAATACGCTTGCGCGGATTGTGCTGGGTGGGGTGTTCGATCTGATGGATCTCGTCGCGTACACGTCGGGCGCGCTGCTGATCGTGGGGGGCGAGTTGGCGGTGAGGCGAGGGCGGTAGCTGCTTTTGCAGCGCCGTGCTTGCTTCCTGGCGCGAACGGCCACAGCTAGCGTGTCGACAGTGGGGCAGGCGGACAAGCGGGCGGGTTGATGCGTATTGTGAGTGCGGTTTTGCTAGGCGCGTCGCTCGTGGCGATGCCCGCTGTGGCGCAGACGACCTGTCGCGTCACCAACAAAGCGGACGGGCAGCAGAGCCAAGTCAGTGGAGAAGTGACCGGCACGAGCGTGTCGATGCTGGTCACGGAGAATGGGCCATTTCCGGTGAGGCTGACGCTGGATGCCGACACTGCCTACAAGGCGGCGGCCGGCTCGGGGTCGCTAAGTGTTTTCCGGGTTGGCAATTCGCTTGAAGGCAAGAACTGGCTTGAGCCAGGTTCCGTCCAGACGGTGGACGGCGGGCTTCTGTTGATCTGGCCCGAATTCAGCCTGCGCGGCGCGAAGATACAGAACCTGACCATTGAGTTGTCGCAGGGCTGGACGAAGAAGCGGCAGCCGATCACGCATCCGGCAACACACTTCGGACCCAGCGCAATATTCCTGCGCCTCGATGCGCGTCTGGCTACGCCGCCTGGTTCCGAACTCATCGAGACCAACTATTCGGAACTTAACGCGTGGCGGAACGCGGTTGTGAGCGCGGCGCCCTTCAAGCTCGACATCTTTGACGCGGATGCTGGCGTCCACATCGGCGCAATCGACTTCACGCTGCCAGCATCGGAACTCATAAAGGCGCGGCTGATCAGTGACGTCACGGCGTTGCGCCGGGCGGTTGCGGAGAAGACCTGCAGGTAGGCCAGCGATCTCCCGGAAGCGTCATGTGTTGCGCGCGAGGGTGGAACCAACTCGAATTCGTCCGAAGGGGGCTTCGAATCGGCAGCGGTTGCTGCCTATTGTGCTGGCCCGCGCCCAAGTCTGGATGTGGAATGCCGCGATGTTGGCGAGCGAAGGATAGCTGGACTTGAAGGTCGCCTATCAAATTCTGCTGCACGTGCTGGGCGTTGGCTGCATTGCCGCGTGCATCGCGATTGTCGCGACGATGGGGTCTCTGGACATCCATTGGTCCGGGTGGGTCGCGGTGGCGTACTTTGTGGTGCTGGCGTTGGGAATTCTGCTGGGATGGTTCCCGTGGCGGGGCAAGCCGTTGCTGGTGCTCGTCAAGGGTTTCTATGTGATGTCAGCGCTCGCGCTGGTCGGGTTCGGGTTCACCATGAGCGATCCGTGGCGGCCGCAATTGTGGATGGTGCTCGCGCCTGTCGTCGCAGCCATCGTGGCGCGCATCGTCATCGTGTTGATGCGGTCGCGCGGCGACGCGCAGGCTTCCGGCGGTTAGGCCGTTATCGGGGGCGGCGGCTGCGGTGAGGGTGGTGGCTCGACCACGGGGTCGGACGGAACCTCAGGCGGTGTAGCAGGAGGTTCGGGTCTGGCCGGCGCAGGTTCACCGGGAAGCGGCTGATCGAGTGGTTTTGGGGTGCTCATGCTGACCCAACGCCGGACGCGGACAATCGTTTCCTCTTGGCCTGACGCGGATCAGCCGCCCACGCGCCCGACGCCGAGCAGGGACATGCCGCCATCGCAGGGGATGATCCCGCCGGTGATGTAGGCGGCGGCGTCCGAGCAGAGGAAGAGAGCGAGGTCTGCGACTTCGTCCTTGGTGCCGAGGCGCTGCATGGGGTTGCCTCTGGCGCTTTTCTCCATCGCCTCGGGCGTGGGGGCGAGACGGTTCATGCCTTCGGTATCGGCGATGGGGCCCGGGATGATGGAGTTGATGCGGACGCCGAGCGAGCCCCATTCAATGGCGAGGGTTTTCACAAGCATGTCCGCGCCGGCCTTTGCAGCGTTGACGTGGGACTGCAGCGGGTAGGGGTGGAGCGCCTGCGGGGCCGAGATGGTGATGCAGGACGCGCCGGGCTTGCGCAGGTGCGGGAAGCCCTGACGCATCACGTTGAAACAGCCCACGAGGTCGATGTCGATCACGGCGCGGAAGCCGTTGTAAGAAAGTCCGTTGAAGGGCGCGACGAAGTTGCCGGCGGCGCCCGAGACGAGAATGTCGATCTCGCCGTGGGCTTCGACGGATTTTGCGAAAGCCGCGCCGACGCCCTCATGGTCACGGACATCCTGCGCGATGCCGATGCATTTCGCGCCGGTAGCGCGGATGCCGGCAGCGGCTGCCTCGATCTTGTCGGGGGAGCGCGACAGGATGGTCACGGCTGCGCCGGCCTGGGCGAGGCGGGTTGCGATCTGGAGGTTGATGCCGCTGGAGGCGCCGGCGACGAAGGCCGTCTTGCCCGTGAGTAGTCCGTCCCGAAAAGTCGCCATGCGCCGTGCTCCCGTGTGTTTTCGGCAAGGGACGCCATTGCGGCGTTCACGGCAAGATGTCTTTGGGGAAGCTATCCGGGCGGAGACAGGGCGTGTAGGGAGGAAAAAAGAAATGAGTGCTCCGGCCACGATTCGGAGCCCCGTGTTTTCGGGGAGTGATGCGTTTGAAGGTGATGCTTGCCGCCAGTCTGATGCTTGCCGCCGTTCTTGGCGGATGCGTATCGGTGCATGAGACCGAGACGACAGTTGTGGCGCAGGCAGCGGCCAAGCCGATGCCGCCAATCACCATCTATCACCTCGAGGGACGACGCTCTGAGCGTGTCGTCTGGCTGATGGAGGAATTGGGCTTTCCGTACGAGCTGAAGTTCGTGAACAACAGCCTCGGCGCTTCACTTGCGGAAATCCGCAAGGTGAATCCCAAAATGCCGACGGCGCCCACGGTTCTTTATGACGGTCAGGTCCTCATGGAATCCGGCGCGATTATCGATGTCATTCTGCGCCGCCACGCCCCCGGTAAGCTGATGCCCGCGCTCGATAGCAAGGACTACCCCTGGCACCAGATCTGGTACCAGTACGCAGAGGGCTCACTCCTGCCGCGTGTCGGGACGGACTACAATGTCTGGCAGATCAAACCGCCAGAGAAGCGCTCCCCGCTGGTCGATTCCGAGAACACCATTAAGTTCGCCGAGGACTGGCTTAGCCGGAGTCCCTATTTCGGGGGACCGGAGTTCACCTCCGCCGATATCATGATGGAATTCGCGCTGCGCTATACGTTCCTGCTCAATATCGTCGACAATGAGCGTTTTCCGAACATCCTGAACTGGCTCGATCGCATGCATGCGCGTCCCGCCTATCAGCGCATGGTCGCCAAAGCGCGCCCCAATGGAATGCTCAGCCCGCCCATGCCGCTGCCGGACGAGGCACGCCCCCCGCCTCGCTAGATCAGACGTAAAAAAGAACAACGGGAGAGATCGCCATGAAACTTCACTTTGGAATTGCACTCGCTGCGCTCGCGTTTGCTGGCTGTACGTCGATGTCAGAGACGGGGGCCAGCATCGCGCCCGCACAGACCGCGATGGCGATGCCGACGATCACCATCTACCACCTCGAAAACCGCCGGTCCGAGCGGATCGTCTGGCTGATGGAAGAGCTGGGTATGCCTTATACGCTTGTGTTCAAGCGCGGCGACCTCGCTGGATCGATGGCCGAGATCCGCAAGGTGAACCCGGGCATGCCGGTCGCGCCGACCGTGACCATCGGCGATCAGGTTGTGACGGAATCCGGCGCGATCATCGAGACGATCCTCAACCGTTACGCGCCGGGTAAGCTGACGCCTGCGATGGCCAGCGTGGATTATGCCAACCACATGATGTGGATGCACCACGCGGAAGGCTCGCTCGCCGGCCGCGTCATCGCCGACTACCGCGTGTGGATGATCAAGCCGCCGACCGAGCGTTCGCGCCTTGTCGACTCGGAAGCGGAATACCAGTTCGCTGAAGATTATCTGGCCAAGCATCCCTGGTTCGGCGGCGCAGAGTTTTCGGCGGCGGACATCATGATGGTGTTCCCGCTGAACTTCGGCATGGCGCTCAATGTCGTCGACAAGACGCAATTTCCCAACATCAACGCCTGGAAGAAGAAGATCGAGGCGCGTCCGGCCTACCAGCGCATGCTGGCCAAGGCGCGGCCGGATGGCATGGTTGGCGCGCTGCCCGCCCTGCCAGCGCATGCTCCGAGCGGAGCGCGCCAGTAATTGGGTCAAGTAACCCCAGTTCTGTGAAGCTGGTTCTGGCGTTGGAAATCATGGCGCGCTAAAAGCGGGCCATGAGAATCCTAGTCGTCACAGCTTTCCTTGCAGCTTCTTCATGCGCGCCGGGTGGTCCGCCTGTTGCGGATGTTCCCGCAGCCCCGGTCACGCCCGCCTACACCTACGAGGTGACGGCGAGCTATCCGCACGATGTGCGGGCCTTCACCGAGGGGCTGCTGATCGAGGACGGTCAGCTCTATGAGAGCACCGGCATGGAGGGCACGTCGTGGGTGCGGAAGGTGGACCTGAAGACGGGCGCCGTTCAGCAGCAGTACGACATCGACAAGCAGTATTTCGGGGAGGGCATGGTGATCTGGGATGACCGGATCATCACGCTGACCTGGAAGGGCCAGAAGGGCTTCATCCTCGACCGGGCCACGCTGGCGCCGAAGGGCGAGTGGACCTATGGCGGCGAGGGCTGGAGCCTGACGCGCGACGACAAGCAGATCTTCATGAGCGATGGCACGAGCCAGATCCGCAAGCTGGATCCGGTGACGCTGCAGGAGACCGGCCGCATCGATGTGAAGTTGAATGGCCGGCCGATCGACCAGATCAACGAGCTGGAATTCATCAAGGGCGAGATCTGGGCGAACATCTTCCAGACTGATCGCATTGTGCGGATTGATCCGGCGACGGGCGCCGTCACGGGCATCGTCTATCTTGGCGGTATCCTCGCGGCTGAAGACCGGCGCAGGGCGGACGTGCTGAACGGGATCGCCTACGACAAGGCGGCGGACAAGATCTACGTCACGGGCAAATACTGGCCGAAGTTGTTCGAGATCAGGATCAAGGACCCGGCCGCGCCCAAGCCTCAATGAGGAAGCTGGTCGCCGCGTTGATGCTGGCGCTGGCGGCGTGTTCGGCGGCGGATGATCCGGACGCGCAGTTTCAGCGCGACCTTGCCGGTGCGAAGGACAAGGCGCAGGCGAGCCTGAACCTGTTCTGGGAACATTTCGCGGAACCTGCGCCGGAAGAATACGATTTCTCGTTGAAGGCAGCGCTGCCGCGCCGCGACGGCGTGCAGGGTGTGGAAGAGGCCTGGCTTGAGAATGTGGCGCGGACCCCGGACAAGATCGTCGGCGAACTGGCCGTGCAGCCGCGCTTTCTGGGCGATCTGAAAAAGGGCGCGATTGTCGAGTTTCAGAACGGGCAGGTGGTCGACTGGGCGTTCATGCGGGGCGACAGGCTGCTGGGGCATTACACGACGCGCGTGATGCTGCCGCGCATGGACACGACGCAGGCGGACTGGCTGCGGCCCTTGCTGTCGGACACGCCGGAGGGCTAGCGCTCCTTCAGTCCGCGCTGCTTCATGCGCCAGACCAGATGGTCGATGCGGTCCTGCCCGAAGAAGGGTTCGCCCTCGAAGACGAAGAGCGGCACGCCCCAGTGGCCGGCGGCCGTTTCGGCATTTTCGTTGTCTTCGATGATGGCGTCGAGGCGGGCGGCTTCGGCGGCGGCGTCGCGTTCGAGGTCGGGCAGGCCGACGGCGTCGGCGCAGGCGGCGAGCTTGCCGCCGTCGTGCCAGTCTTCGATCTCGCCGGACCACATCATGTGGCTGGCGGCGCGGACAAACTCAAAGCCCTTGCCGCGTTCGGCCGCCAGCGCCCCCAGGCGACTGACGCGCATGATGTAGGGCTGGTCGGCCGCGACCTCACGGGTCTGGCGGTCCTGCACGATCGGGTCGGGGCGGGGCCAGCGGTAAGGGATGCCGTTCATCTCCGCGATGCGCCGCGTGTCTTTCGCCAGATAGGGCAGCCAGAGCGGGTTGGCCTTCTGGAAGAAGCCGGGGATGCGGACGGCGATCGGGCGGACGATGCGCATGGTCGCGGCCGCGTCGTATCTTGCCTGCAGCTCCTCGATCATCGGCATGGCGAGGTAGGAATACGGGCTGCGGAACGAGAAGTAGAAATCGAAGCTTAGGGTCATGAATCGCGCTCCCGTTTCGGCCCGGGCTCTATTGGGCGACCTGAGCCACGATGGCGCGTGATTTTTCCATTGCCTCTTCGCGGTTTGCCGCGACCCGTGAGCCCTCTATGGGGCGTCCCTCACAAATCGAGGCCCGGAGCATCGCTTCCGGGGAGCCTTCCGAGATGGTTTCGAGGGGATGTCCAACAGACTTGCCGAGCGTGGTTCCATCCAGCGCCAGGTATTCGCCTGCGTTCTGCGTGAACGTGCCGGTCTGGCAGTCGAGCCTGAAAGGGTGCGCCATCCACTGGACGGGGCCCATCGGGGTGGATTTTGGGGACCGAGCCAGGATGAAGCGCCGGGCGGTCGCAACCTGACCGTCGACGGCGATGTCGCCCCAGCCGATCACCCCTTCGCCGGTCTCAAGATATCCCCAGTTGCCGGGCTTCTGGGCGCTGGCGGGGGCGGCCAGCAAAATCGCCGCGACAGTCAGGAAAATA
>CALRWU020000041.1:0-12400 GCA_943371945.1 Azorhizobium sp. AG788 | reverse complement strand
ACAACGCCTGCACCTGCCCCACCGTATTGAGCAGGTTGGCGTCGATAGGCGTGATCGCGAGCTTGCCGGCCTCAATCTTGGAAAGATCCAGCACGTCGTTGAGGATCGCCATCAGGGTGGCGCCAGAGTCGCGGATGACGCCGACCATGCCGCGTACTTCCGGATCGAGGTCGCGCGCTTCCAGTGCCTGCGCCATGCCAAGCACGCCATTGAGCGGCGTGCGGATCTCGTGACTCATGTTGGCGAGGAATTCGCTCTTGGCGTTGGTGGCGGCCTGGGCAGCGTCGCGCGAGGCTTCGGCTTCGGCAAGGCGTGCGGCCCGTTCGTTCGCCAGCGAGGCCTGGAACGCCTCGACCCGCGCCGTCTGGCGGATCAGGTAGAAGCAGAACGGGGGCGATACCAGAAGCGTGATCAGAATCGTGGTGACGGGTGTATAGGATACGCCAGGGACGCTGAAGACGACCCCGGTCAGCAGATAGTCGGCGGTTAGCGCGACAGCGAGGATGACCGCGCTGAACACTGCGGTCCTCTGGAGCTGTTTTGCGACCTCGGATGTCCGGGGTGTCTCGTCGCGCATGGGATCCTCTGCAGGAACCCTTACTCATGGCACATATTGGTAAAGGCTTCGCGCAGGCGAAGTCGCTAACCAGAGATTGCGCGCTTAGCCCCGCGTTGCGTCCACCAGTTCGGTCTGCGCTGCCGTGATGGCGCGGTCGATCAGGCTCTCCCAGTCAGCCGCTGCGTCAGCCTCCAGCGATCCTGCGGGCGACGCTACGGAGCGTGACGCGTTGACGACCCCACCCTCCAGCAGCGCGCCACGACGTACAAAGCCTGCAACCGCGTCGCGCGCGCCGGCGCCCTGCGCGCCATAACCGGGTACCAGGAAAAGCGCCTCGCCCGCCGCCTCGCGCAAGCGCCGTGCATCCTCAGGCCCAGTCGCGCCGGCGACCAACATCAGACCCGACCAGCCGTCCTGCCCGCGCAGGCGCGCGATCAGCGGCTGCAGCGCGCGCGCCACATGCAGGTAGAGCGGTTCGCCATCGACCAGCCTGGCCTGGAAATCCTTTGAGCCCGGATTGGACGTGCGGGCGAGCACCACCACGCCTTTGCCCTGGCGCTCGGCGACCGCGACGAAGGGCTCGATCGTGTCGACGCCCATGTAGGGGTTCACCGTGATCGCATCGCACGGACAGGACGAACCTTCGCCGAGATAGCCCTCGGCATAGCCTTCCGCTGTCGAGCCGATATCGCCGCGCTTGGCGTCGAGGATCACCAGCATGTCGGCCCTGCGCGCCGCCTCGCAGACCTGCTCCAGCGCCGCGAGGCCTCTTGATCCCCAGCGCTCGAAGAGGCCGGCCTGCGGCTTCACCACGGCGACGCGACCGGCGCAGCGTTCGACCAGGGCGATGCCCCATTTGGCGGCGGCTTCAGGGCCTGTTCCGAACAGAGCGGGCAAGAGAGCTGGATGCGGATCAATGCCCACGCATAGCGGACCATGCTTACGCACACGCGCGATCAGCCGATCAGCGAAAGGGACAGCAAGAGAAGACATCAGGGATGATTCACGCGGCAAAGGACTTTGACGACAGCGCGCGAATCCCTAAGCCGGTCCGCCTCGGCTGCATAGGACGAAGACGAGATCGGGCGCGCATCGATGCCCGGCGCCATCAGCCCCTGATCATCGAGGAAGCGACGGATCGAGTCTGGCGAGGCCGAATAGATGCGACCCCGGCGCGGGCTCTCCGCCACGGTGACGCCGACGACGGCGCCGTCGCGGTCGAAGACCGGGCCGCCGCTCATGCCCGACAGCGTTCCTTCAAGGCCGTCCGAGCGGCCCTGTTCGGCCCAGGCCAGCACGGGTTCTTCCATCGCATAGCGGCCGCGCGTGACCAGATTCGAGCGCGATTCCAGCGCCGAATACGCCTCGCCCGACAGCCCCTGTGGGAAGCCGACATGGAAGCCCACCTCGCCCAGACGCAGCTCGCGGTCGAGGTCGAGCTTCAGCGCCACCGGCGCACGGTCGGTGATCAGCAGGGCAAGGTCTGTGTTGTCAGACGTGCGCACCTCGTTGACGCGCACCATGCGGCCATTGCCGACCGCGAGGCCGACGCGGCTGCAGCCATCGACGACGTGGCGCGCGGTCAACCAGGCGCCAGCCTCGTTGATCGCAAAGGCAGTGCCGATGCCGTCCTCGGCGTCGCCCACCTGCACCAGCACGCGCTCGTCGAACGGCTGCGACTCCGGCAGGGCATCGCCTTCCGTTGTCGGAACTTGCGTGTCGCGGTCGGGGCGGCGGACCGGCGGCGGAACACTACTTCTGGCGTCGGCGACTTCACTGCGGGGACGAAACGGGTCATCGTTTTCGCTGGAACCGCTGGAAAACAGCGTTCCGACGATCACGGCCAGGACGACCGCATAGACGACCCAGTCCGGGATTCTCATGCACGTCTCCGCGTGCGTCTAATATTCGTGCGCGGCGCCAAACTCACAAGCCCGCCGCCATTACCATTGCAGCAGCAAGTTTTACGGCCGCGAGCACCAGGGCTGATCCGATCTCGTCACGCTCGATCCGCTTTGGAAGGTCGCGCAGGATGAGGTCGGCCAGCCGAAAGGCCAGCAATTGCAACAGGATGGCGACCACACCCCAGATCAGGACGTCATAGACGGACTTCGCGGTTTCCAGGCACGCGGCCATCGGGATGGCCAAGCCGACGATTACCGCAGCGACGCTGATGCCGGCTGAAACATTTCCCTGCCTGATCAACGCCATCTCTTTCATGGGCGTCAGAAGCAGATGGACGATGCATCCCGTGATGAGCAGGGCGAGCGTCAAACCCCCGTGCAACACGAATTCGGGGAAGCCCTTCACGAATGACTGGATTGCTATGTCCACGCGCCGCCTCTCCGTCCGCCGGTTCCCGTGCGTGGCTTACACGGTTTGGCGCTTTGGGCGAACGACCTCGCCCTACAAGTCGAGAACGCTGGGGCATGCCGTAGACGGCAAGTAATCGCGGGCGCGATTTCCTCAAAGACTGTTTGACAACTGCCAGGCATCGGACGCTCAATTTGGGCAGCGGCCCGCTTAGAACCGCAAACAGAGGGGAGTGTTGATGAAACGTCCAGTTTCTCTTGTGGCGTCCCTTGTAGTGACCCTCGGGACATTTTCAGTAGCAGCTTGTAGCGAAGCATCTATCGGCAAGGATCAGTTGGCGTCGATCTGCGGCGAAAAGGCAGGATCTTCGCTCAACTGTTCCTGCTTTACCGACGCCTTGCAGACAAGCCTGCCGCCAGAGCAGTTCGCAAAGGTGGCCAAGGCGATCGATGAAAACCGGCGCTATACCGGCTTCATCCCGGCAGATCTCAGCGACGATCCCAGCATCGGCGCCGGCATCACGCAGGCACAGGCAAGCTGCGCCGCCTGAGGCGAGGGGTCAAATCCCGAGGGCGGCGAGCACGCCTGCGGTAAGGGCTGCCAGGGTCATGATAAGCGTCAGCGCGACTGCGACGACGCGCTGTGTCGATGTGCGCTTGCGTGTGCCTGGCGCCGCCTTTTCCTTGCGCGGGGCAAGCGTCCATACGTTCGACAGGAAGCCCACCGCCGCCACCGCCGCCACGATCCCGGCTGCGCGCGCGCCTCCAAGCAAGGCCGCCCCGGTCGCGATGCCGAGCAGCAGGGCCTGGAAGCCGGCCGTAGCCGAGATCACCCGGCGGATCATCCGGTCGGCTCGACCATGGTCGAGCCCGTCGAACGCCGTATTCGGAACGATAACCGCGGCTGTCCAACCGCACGCCGCCGCCGCCCCCGCCGAAAGCGCGGCAGTCGCCTGCAGGATCGAGGTGAAATCCGCCATGGCGGGCTCTCCAAAGGTTAGGTCGGGACGGGTCTAGAGAGATTCGCGCGCAGAGGGAGTGTCGGGGTTGTCAGCCCCCTCAGACCGCCTTTCCCGCCGCATGTCCAACCGCTATTGCCAGCGCAGCGGGACAGCCCGACTGTGAGCCATTATTGCATCAGGGGACAGACATGAGATTCTCGACGATCGCGGCTGCAGCTGTGGCCGGGCTCGGCCTTGCGGCTTGTGTCGCGCCGAAGACGGAAGAGGCTAAACCCGTGGCGGATGCGCGTTTCGACTATGCGGCCAACTTCACCTGCGAGGGCGGAGCCAAGCTCGACATCGTCTTCAACGGCAATGATGGCGTCCTCGCCCGCGTCGATGGCGGTCCGACGCTGGAGCTGCCGATGGACCCGGGCGGCACGACGGGCCCGACCTGGAAGAGCGAGACCGCCACGCTCGTGCTCGACGGCCCCGGCGCGACGTGGACAAGCGCGGGCAAGACGTCCCCCTGCACGTTCGAGTCGCGCTCCCTGCCGCCGCCAAAAATGGATGGCGTGGTCAAGACACTCGGCGCGGAAGACGCCGGCAAGACGTTCGACGTGAAGGTCGGCGAGAAGATCGCGGTCGCCCTCTCGGGCGTGCCGACGGCGGGCTATGTGTGGGCAGCATCCGCGCCGCCGGCCTGGGTCAAGGCCACAGACGGCCCGGGCGGCGCTACATCGTCGGCGCAATTCCTGCCCGGCTTTGCCGGCGGCAATCACTGGGAGATCGTGATCTTCGAAGCCATAGCCGCGGGCGAAGGCGAGATCGTGCTGGCCCAGCGCCGTCCGTGGGAATCCGCGGCGGAGCCCGACGCCTCGACCTTCAAGTTCATGCTGAAAGCCAGCTGATCGCGCGACGCCGAATGTTGAGGCGCTTGGCGGCGCTCGCGCTCGTCGCGCTGCTGCCCGCCTGCGCACCGAAGCGGGAGACGCCCGGCGCCGCCGACATCCGCGACGCGCGTCAGGCCGCGCTCACGTTCGACCAGCGCATGAGCCGCGAGATCATCGCGCGGCTCGACCGCGATGAGGATCCCGTCGCGGTCTATCTCGCCTACGCCGACAACGTGCCCGGCTGGGGCAAGGAGCTGAGCGACGCCGCGCAGATCGATTTCAGCCGCACCGCGCTCGGCGTGCGCACGCCGGCCGACGCCCCCGACGCGTGGGAGCGCCAGCAGATGGAGCAGATGAGCTTCATGCTCGATGCGGGCGTCGATCCCGAGACGCTGGAGATCGCCGAGATCGTCACCGAGGGCGAGACCAAACTCTTCCGCTGGATGCGCCCGATCCTCATGTCGGACAGCTGTCTCTCCTGCCATGGCGAAGCGATCGATCCGCGCGTGAAGCTGCTGCTGGGGCAGGAGTATCCGCTCGATGACGCCACCGGCTATGCAGCAGGCCAGCTCGGCGGGGCCTATTCTGTCCGCAAGATCCTGAGCATCGGCGGCAAACCTCCACCGCCCTATCAGCCGCAACCCGTCGCGCCGCGTTTACCGCCCGACCCGCGCGGTCCCGGCGACGCGCCGCTGGTGATGCCAACGCCTACGCCGGCCGAAAACTGAAAGCGCTGCAAGATCGGTCCGTCCGCTGCGCGGCCAGCCCCCTCCGACTCGCTACGCGAGCCACCTCCCCCGCCTTCGGCGAGGGAGGACTTCCCCTTCAGATCTAACGGCATGTGGTCCTGCCCCAGCGAAGCTGGGGAAGGCGGCATGCGCAGCATGACGGAAGGGGCTGCCTGCGAAGCAGGCGGACTTCCCGCGACCGCGCCACCCGCCCTAAGCCTTCGCGCCCTTCTTGCCGCCGCCATAGATCGGCGACGCTGAGGCCGACGCTTCATCCAGCGGCCAGCGCGCTCGCGCGGGCGTGTCGAGTGCGTCGATCAAACCAAGCCGCAGGCGTTCGGCGCCGGCGAGCGCGATCATGGCGCCATTGTCGGTGCACCAGCGCAGCGGCGGGGCGAAGAAGTGGAAGCCGGCATGGCGCGCTTCGGCTTCGAGGCGCGCGCGCAGCGCCGCATTGGCGGCGACGCCGCCGGCGACGACGAAGGTGCGATGCTGGCTGCGCTCGGAAACCATCTCCATCGCACGTGCGGACTTTTTGGCGAGGATGTCCGACACCGCCTCCTGGAAGCTGGCGCAGATGTCGGCCCGGCGTTGCGGCGTGAGTGGCAGGTCTTCGGCGGCGCGACGCACCGCCGTCTTGAGGCCGGAGAAACTCATGTCGAGACCCGGCCGGTCGAGCAGCGGACGCGGCAGGTCGACCTTGCTGGCATGCCCCGTGAGGGCTTCGCGCTCGACCGCGGGGCCGCCCTGGCCCGAAAGCCCCAGCAGCTTCGCAGTCTTGTCGAACGCCTCGCCCGCCGCGTCGTCGATGGTCGAACCGAGACGCTGATAGCGGCCGACGCCTTCGACCCAGACGAACTGGCAATGCCCACCCGAGACGAGCAGCAACAGGTAGGGGAAGTTCACCGCGTCGCCCAGCCGGGGGCTTAGGGCGTGGCCCTCGAGGTGATTGACGGCGATCAGCGGCAGGCCCCGCGCAAGGGAGATCGCCTTGGCGGTCGACAGCCCGGCCATCACGCCTCCGATCAGGCCGGGACCTGCCGTGGCGGCCACGCCCGACAGTCCGTCCCAGCCGATACCGGCATCGTCCATCGCCATCCGCACCAGCGAATCCAGCCTTTCGACATGCGCCCGCGCCGCGATTTCCGGCACCACCCCGCCATAGAGGGCATGGGCTTCGGTCTGGCTGGCGACATGTTCGGAGAGGACTTCGGCGCGTCCGTTTTCGAGGCGCACGACCGCAGCCGCGGTTTCATCGCAGCTGGTTTCGATCCCGAGGACGGTGACAGCGCCTTGCATCATTGCGGCGGCGCTTGTACGCCGCGAGCAGCAGAATAGCCAACCCCGCAAGCCATCTTGAACGCCAGACCACGCATGACGGAACAGCACACCCTTCGGATCGGCACGCGCGGCTCGCCGTTGGCGCTGGCGCAGGCGAACATGTTCGCGGCGCTGGTGGCGGAAGCCTCCGGCGGGGCGGTGGCGACCACGCTGCACACCTTCACTACCACGGGCGACAAGATCCTCGACAAGCCGCTGCAGGATGCCGGCGGCAAGGGGCTATTCACCAAGGAGCTCGACCGGGCGCAGGAAGTCGGCGAGATCGATATCGCCGTACACTCACTGAAGGACGTAACGGTCACCCTGCCCGACCATCTCTATCTCGCGATCTTCCTGGAGCGCGAAGATCCGCGCGACTGCCTGATCGGTCCGGTGGCCTCGATCGCCGACCTGCCGCAAGGCGCTGTGGTGGGCTCGTCCAGCCTGCGGCGGCAGGCGCAGCTGATGGCGACGCGGCCCGACCTGAAAGTCATCATGTTCCGCGGCAATGTGCAGACCCGCCTGCGCAAGCTGGCCGAGGGCGAAGCCTATGCCACCATTCTCGCTGCCGCCGGACTTCGCAGGCTTGGCATGATCGACAAGGCGGCTGGCATTCTTTCCGTCGACGAGATGCTGCCGGCCAGCGGCCAGGGCATCATCGGCGTCACGCTTCGCAAGGATGCGCCGGACTGGATGAAGGAGCTCGCCGCCAAGCTCGACAATGAGGAAGCGCGTCTCGCCGCCCTCGCCGAGCGCGCTTTCCTGCGCCGGCTGGATGGCTCGTGCCGCACACCGATCGCAGCGCACTTCCGTCTCACCGAGGAAGGCGCCTCCATGGCTGGCGAAGTGCTGGCCGATGATGGCGGCAAGCGCTGGCGCGCCGAGGGCGTGATCGAAGGCCGGCCAAGCGCGTTCGACGCCGAACTGCTGGGCAACGCGCTGGCGGAAGATGTCGCGGCGGAGCGGGCCTTCGACCTTGGCGAAGCGACATCACCTTGGCCAGAAGAAGATGGACCAGAGGAAGATGGGCCAGAACGAGATGCGTCCGGGGGCGATCAGTGAGCGAGCCGACACCCCGCGTTCTTGTCACACGCAGCGAACCGGGAGCCTCTGAAACGGCGACGCGCCTGCGTCAGGTCGGGTTTGTGCCGGTTGTCGAGTCGCTGTTTGCAATCGCACCCATCGACGTTGAAATCCCGGACTATGATGCGCTCGCCTTCACCAGCGCCAATGGCGTGCGACGCTTCTCCATCCTGTCGCCCCGACGCGATGCGCCCGTCTTTTGTGTCGGGGAGCGCACCGCAGAGGAAGCGCGTAGTGTTGGCTACCAGAATGTCAGGTCCGCAGGCGCAGCCGTCGGCGCGCTGGCCGACCTCATCCAGCGCAATCTGACGACGAATACCCGGCTGCTGCATGCCGGCAACGAGGATACGCGCGGCGATCTGGCGGGCCGACTTAACGCGGCAGGCTTTTCGGCCAGCTTCCTGCCGATCTTCCGGGCCGTACCGGTGGAACAGCCCGGCCCGATCCTCGGCGCCCATCTCGCGGGCGAGCCGCAGTTCAACGCCATCATGATTCACTCCCCGCGCGCCGCCAGCATTCTGGCTGGTTTCGCCGCCGGTACGACCCGCCAAGCGCCTCTTGCGGTCGCTGCGATCTCGACCGCAGCCGCTGAACCCTTGAGCGGTTTCGCCGACCGCATCGAGATTGCAGCGGCGCCGGACCGCCCGGCGTTGTTTTCCGCCCTCGC
This sequence comes from Azorhizobium sp. AG788, assembly GCA_943371945.1. Lineage (GTDB taxonomy): Bacteria > Pseudomonadota > Alphaproteobacteria > Caulobacterales > Hyphomonadaceae > UBA7672. The sequence goes on along the minus strand of CALRWU020000041.1, from coordinate 3,897 downwards.
GCGCTTGCTTTTCGGTTGAGGAATCGTAGGCCTGACGACTATCCTCCAATCGTGGGGCTAGACTGGCGACGCAACGAAGGTGTGGGTCGATGACGGACTCCGCGCGCATCGAACCTGAACCTATCGATGCCGAATTCGAACCAGCTGAAAACGCACCGCAGGTGCAGGCCACGCGGCAGGCATCGCGCCGGGCGGCGCCGCCCGCCATGCGTAGCCGCTCTGTCACCTGGAGCCACCTCATCAGCGCGAGTGTGCTGTCGGCCGTTTCGGGCGCGACGGTCGCGATCATCGTCAGCAACAATGCCTCCAACGCACCTACAGGCACGCTGGCGCGCGAAATCGACGCCCTGTCGCAAACCGTGGCCGCACTCGAGGCGCAGTCGAAGCAGGCGGGGATCGATGTGGTGTCGCTGCGCTCGCGGCTCGACGCGCATGGCGACCGGCTGAGCCAGTCCGACAATGCCGAGGCGTCGCTGCGCGCCGATCTCTCGACGCTGACCAGCCAGGTCGGCGCAATCAGCGGCGTGGGTGACGGCGCGCTTCCGGCGGGCGCCCCGCCCAGCAACACCCCACTCGGCATCCTCCTCGCCCGCATCAACAAGCTGGAGCGTATTGTGGCGGACGCGACCTCTGCGCCGGAAACCACGCGCGAAGTGCAGCGCGCCGTCGCGGACCTGTCGCTGCAGGTCAATGAACTCGCCCTCGCCAACACAACAATGACCAGCGCGTTCGACAGGCGCGAGGCGGCGTTGGCTGCGCTCGAAACGGGGATGCAGCAGATGGCGGCGCAGCTCGCCACTCAGCCGAATGCGGTCAGGGGAAGGTCACAGCCGTTCGCGGTCGCCGGCATTGACGCGCCACAGCCGGTGATGGACGCGACCCAGCGGGCGCAAACGATACGCGCGCTCTCCGTGCTGGAAGCGGCGGCGCAGACAGACAACGCCTTTGCCTCGGCTCACAAATCGCTCGCGGCGCTCGTGCCGGGCGACGCCAGCCTGACCGAGATCGCGCTCACCGCCGAATCCGGGGCGCCATCACTCACCACCCTGCGCGCCATGTTCGACGCCAGTGTGTCGCGGGCCTTGCGCCATGCCGGCGAAGACAGCGATGACGGCTGGAACTGGATGCGTCAGGCCTTTGCCGGGGTCGTCACCTTCGCCCCCAGCAGCCTGGAGGCGCGGACTGCGGCCACCCTTCGCACCGCCCGCCGGCAGCTCGACGTGGGCGATATCCGGGACGCGGTAACCGCCGTCGCGGGCCTCCCTGGCCGGTCCGGCGCCGATTTCAACGTCTGGCGGGAAAAAGCCCTCAAGCGCGCCAGCCTCGACGAGGCCCTGGAAACCCTCAACTCCCGCCTCCTCGCCCCCACCGCCTCCGCCGTGCCAGCGCCGGGTCCAGGGCCTGGCTGAGGTCTCGTAGGCCCATGGCGGGCAAAGGAAAAACCTCCACCCCCCAAACCACCGCCCTCCGACCTTGCTTTTTTAACCCACCCCGGGTTATAGCCCCGCCTCTGGCCGCAAGCCGGACGCTGCCTTAGCTCAGCTGGTAGAGCACCGCATTCGTAATGCGGGGGTCAGGTGTTCAAGTCACCTAGGCAGCACCATTGTTTCCGCTTGTTTTTGGCCTTGGCACGACTCGCTTTCCGTCTGGAGGCGGAGCGCTCTCTCGCGGTCAGGCCGGTTGGAGCGGGAAAGAGCTGCCGCCCCGGCCACCGTTCGCCCCTCATTCGCCAGGCAAGAGACATCCATGAATCTTGCGAGGCGACGCACGTGGCATCTGCGCCGCCCACCACCAGAGACGCGGCGAATAATACACGCGCGATGGGCGACGTTTGCGCTGCCGAGCGCCAAAGCGCCGACCACTGAAGGCTTCAGACATGAAACGTTTCAAACAGCGTCCGGCATATACGCCCGGCCGCAAGATCGGAGCGAATGTTGATAGTGTTGCGAAGCGGTGAGCCTATCGTGATGTCATGCGTCCAACGCATCGCGCCTATCCGCGATGGCAAGGACTACCCCTTCATGCTGCGGATCAGGCCGCGCTCCAGTCACCGACGCGCCATCGCGTTCGTGGTATCAATCGTGAGGCTTCCGTTCGCTAACCGCCGAACACGCCGCGTGGTTCGCGGATACGGTCTGGAAGCACATCTACCCGCCCACATTTGCGAAGTTATCAGTCGCGCTCGCGCATCAGCAGGCCGCCTGTTGGGGAAGTCCGCCGACCATCGGCTTGAGCGCGTTGGGGACTAGAGCAAACGCAGCTCCAGCTGAATCTGGGGGATTCCCGCTTTCTGCGTCTTGTGATTCCGTTTGTGTCGGCCGGACAGGAGGCCGGCAGACATGACACGAGCCCTGTCGATGGATCTGCGTGAGCGGGCGATGGCCCGTCTCGAGAAGGGTGAGACCTGCCGGCAGGTGGCCTCAGCGCTGCAGGTGGCCGTCTCCTCGGTGGTGAAGTGGTCCCAGCGCAAGCGGGCGACCGGGAGTTGTGCGCCGGGCAAGACCGGCGGGCGCAAGCCCTATGTGCTGAAGGACAGGGAACGGGACTACATCCGCATGCGGCTGCAGGCCGAACCGCACGCAACGCTGCGGGCGATCCAGCTTGAGCTGGCCGAGCGCGGCACGAAGGTGAGTTACGGGGCGGTCTGGAACTTCGTCCACGCCGACGGTCTGAGTTTTAAAAAAAACCGCCATCGCCGATGAGCGGCTGCGTCCTGATGTTGTAAGGCGACGCAAGCGCTGGCGCTCGCTCCAGACCTGGATCGATCCTGACCGGCTGGTCTTCATCGACGAGACCTGGGTGAAGACCAACATGACGCCCCTGAGGGGCTGGAGCGCGAAGGGCAAGCGCCTCCACGGTTATGCGCCCCACCGCCCATGGAAGACCTCGACCTTCCTCGCCGGCCTGCGCCGGCACGCCATCACCGCCCCCTTCGTCTTCGAAGGTCCGATCAATGGCGAGATCTTCAAGACCTATGTCGCCGACGTCCTCGTGCCGACCCTGCGGCCGGGCGATATCGTCGTGATGGACAATCTGGGCAGCCACAAAGGTCGGGCCATCCGCGAGCTGGTGCGCAAGGCCGGTGCTCGGGTCTGGTTCCTGCCGCCCTACAGCCCCGACCTCAACCCGATCGAACAGGTCTTCGCCAAGCTCAAGCATCTGCTCCGAAAGGCCCAGGAACGCACCAGCGAGCACGCGTGGAACCGGATCGGCCAGCTGCTCACGACCTTCTCGCCCGAAGAGTGCGCCAACTACGTCGCCAACTCAGGATATCGCTTCAATGCGAAATGATCCCGCTCTAGAGACCGGCTACCGGATTGCTGCATCTCAGTTCGCCCCTAGTCGGCAAGCGCCTCAATTACAGCATTCAGCACTGCCCGCGCCTTGGCACGCATCTCATCGTCCGTCGCATCCTGGATCGGGTGTTCGACCAGCAGATAGCGTGCGTCCTTCATGCCTAGCGCGTCGCGCTGGGCTTCCGCGGCTTCGCGAAACTCGCTGGAGGCGATGGAAACTGCCGGAAGGCCTTGGATCTCGAACCACACAGTGTCGTGCATACTGCACGTCGTGCATGATCCTCAATCGGCAAGCGCCTCAACCAGGAATGAGCATTCGGACTTGATCGTCCGTCGAAGATCGTCCGGACATGGCTTGGCGAATGTCGGCTTCCGGTAGCGGTTGACCTTGACCTCTGGCAGTCGCTCCAGCAGCAAGCGCTCAAGCTCATCCAGCAAGACGTTGCCGCGCGGCTTGCTGATATCCAGAAGGCCAATCGTACCACTTATGGCCCCGTTGCGTCGGGATATGTGACGCTCAACGGGTACGCGTTCATCGGTTGGATCGAGGATAATGAGTGTCATGGGCCTCCTCCTGTTCAACAAGCTCTAGCTGGTTTCG
>CALRWU020000040.1:0-12480 GCA_943371945.1 Azorhizobium sp. AG788 | reverse complement strand
GGAGCAGACGAGGATGGTCAGCTCCTCGACATAGGCGCGACCGAAGTCGCACAGGTACACGTGACCGACATGCGGCGGCATGAACTTGCCGAGCACAAGGCCACGCTGCGGTTTCGACAGAAAGTTCATGCCGCCTCTTTATGTGCCTCGACGCGCATGGCCTTGCGCCACTCGTACCAGCCCCAGAAGGCGTTGAAGAAGAAGAACACGTAGAGCCCCGTGAACAACCACATGTGGGCGTTTCCGTAGAGCCAGATCGAGGCGACATTCACCACCAGCCAGACCGGCCACGTCTCGAGGTATTTGCGGTCGAGCAGGTACTGCGCAACCACGCTGACGCTGAGCGAGGCGGCGTCGGTAAAGACGAGGTCGAAATCGGTGTAGGCGGTCAACGCCCATGATCCCGCCATAGCTATCGCGAGTGCGATGACGACCGAGACCGCCACGTGCGCCCAGTTGGCCGATCGGATCGGGGGGCGCCCGCCATGGTCGCCGCGCAACCAGTACCACCAGCCATAGAGCTGCACGAAAACGAAGAAGATCTGCAGCGCCGCGTTCGCCCAGAGGTTCGCCTGCCAGACGACGATGAAGAAGATCGCCGTTCCGACGATTCCGACGGGGAACTGCCACAGGCTTCGTTTGACCCCGAGGATCACGCAGGCAAGCGTCACCAGCGTCGCTGCAAGTTCTAGCGGATTGATGTCCACGCGGGGCCCCGGCCTGTTCCGGCGGGGAACCTGCCTCGGGGAGGGCCGCAGGGCAATCTCCGGCGGCCTGAAGAGCCGCCTGTTGCATTAAGCAAATCAAGGCTAGAGATCGCGTCATGAACGACGCTGTGCCGGCATCCGAAACGCCAAGGGCCAGGTCCGGGCCGGTGAAGCCCGGTCCGTGGCGAATTGCCGACATCGTCGATGGCCGCAAGCTGCGTATCCAGCTCACCGCCGCCGCCCTCGACAATGGCTCCGATCCGGTCGCCCAGCGCAAGCGCGCGCTGGACCTGATCCATGCTGCACTTTTCCGCGGTCGCATGATTGCGCAGGACAGGCTGGAGGAGGGGGCGGATGGCCTCGATACCGCCGCCTTGTTGTCCGCCGTGATGGATGAAGCGCTGTCGGCACTGTACGACTTCACGGTCGTCCACATCTTTCGCGCCCACAACCCGACCGAGGCGGAGCGCATGGCGGTTGTGGCGGTGGGCGGCTATGGGCGCAGCGTCCTGGCGCCGTCGTCCGACGTCGATCTCCTGTTCGTACGCAACTACAAGCAGACCGCCTGGGCCGAGAGCGTCATTGAATATATGCTCTATGCGCTGTGGGACATGGGCCTGAAGGTGGGCCACGCATTCCGAACGATCGACGAGTGCGTAAAGCTGTCGCGCGAGGACGTGACCATCCGCACCGCAATTCTCGACAAGCGTTTCCTGTTCGGCGATCGGGGTGTCTACGACAAGCTGAGCGAGCGCTTCCAGAAGGACGTCATCGCCGGACGTGGCGCGGAGTTCGTCGCCGCCAAGCTGCAGGAGCGCGCCGACCGTCACGCGCGTGAAGGCGACAGCCGCTACCGTGTCGAGCCGCATGTAAAGGACGGCAAGGGAGGTCTGCGCGACCTGCAGACTCTGTTCTGGCTGGCCAAGTACATTCATGGCGGTGTCAGCCTGCAGGAGGTGCTCGACAACTCCGCGTTTACGCCGGCGGACAAGGCGATCTTCATGCGCGAGGCGCGCTTCCTCTGGACGGTGCGCTGCCATCTGCACTTTCTAACGGGGCGCCCCGAAGAGCGCTTATCATTCGATCTGCAGCCGGAGATGGCGCGGCGAATGGGCTATACCGAGCGCAACAACGCCACCGCGGTCGAGCGCTTCATGAAGCGCTATTTCCTCGCGGCGAAGGAAGTCGGAGCGCTCACACGCATCCTGTGCGCCAAGCTGGAAGTGGACGAGAAGAAGCGTCCTGGTGGTCGTGCGCGGCTCATCCCTGCCGCTGCCGCAAAACCCATCAAGGAAGACGGCTTCACGATTGATGGCGGAAGACTCTCCATCACCGACGCGGAGATGTTCGTTAAGGACACCAGCAAGCTGATGCGGCTGTTCTGGCTCGCGAATGAGCGGCAGCTGGATATCCATCCCGAGGCGATGACGGCGGCGCGGCGCTCTCTGTGGGCCGTTACGCGGCAGGCGCGCGCGGATGAGGCGTCGCGCCAGATGTTCCTGGACATCGTCGGCGGCAAGAACCATCCGGGCCGCGTGCTGCCGCTGATGAACGAGGCTGGCGTGCTGGGCCGGTTCCTCCCGGAATTCGGCCGCATCGTCGGCCAGACCCAGTTCAACATGTATCACCACTTCACGGTGGACGAGCACACGTTGATGGCGGTGACCACCATTCACGACATCGCGCGCGGGACGGAGAAAGAGCTACATCCGCTCTCGACCGAGATCTTCCCGAAAATCCTCAATCGCCGCGCGCTGTTCCTCGCCATGCTGCTGCACGACACCGGCAAGGGCAAAGGCGACCAGCAGGTGGAGGGCGCCAAGCAGGCGCGTTCGGCCTCGTTGCGTCTCGGCGTGCCGGAGGATGAGGCCGAGCTCATTGCGTGGCTGGTCGGCAATCACCTTGAGATGAGCGACACGGCGCAGCGGCGCGATATTTCCGATCCGCAGACGATTTCCAAATTTGCCGAGCGCGTCGGTAACCTCGAGCGGTTGCGACTGCTGCTCGTTCTGACGGTCGCCGATATCCGCGCCGTGGGTCCGGGCGTGTGGAATGGCTGGAAGGGACAGCTTCTCCGCGATCTCTACTACGCGACCGAGGCCGCGCTGCGGGGCGGTCGGACCGACGAGCACAGCGTGCGCTCTCAACTCGTTGATCGCGCCGAGCAGGCAAGGCGCGCGCTCTCCGACCGCATCGGGCCGACGCCGCTGTTGGCTGCCGTTGAAGCGGCTTACTGGGTTGGCTTCCCGGTCGAGACGCAAGCGCGGCACGCCGCCGCCATGGCCAAGGGCGCTGGCCAGCCCATTACCGTTGCGGCCAATATCGACAAGGTGCGTTCGGCGACCGAAATTCTCATCTCCGCGCCTGACCGCGAAGCGCTGTTTGCAGACCTATGTGGCGCGCTCAGCGCCGCAGGTGCCAACATCGTGGCGGCGCACCTCTATGAAGCCGGCGATGGCCGCGTGCTCGACGTGTTCGATATCCAGGACTCGCGCGGCGCGGCGTTTGGGGCCGATCACCAGAGCGCCCTCGACCGGCTTGTGGCGGACTTGCGCGCCGCAGCGCTCGGCGGAGAGGGCGTGAAACGTCCCGGCAAGGCGCCAGCCGCCAGCCGTCGGCTCGCCGCCTTCATCATTTCGCCTCTGGTGCGCATCGACCGCTCAGCTTCGGTAAATTCGACCGTGCTCGAGGTTTCGGGCCGCGATCGTCCGGGCCTGCTCTACGATATCGCGCGGGAGCTCGCCGATGCCAAACTTTCGATCCGGTCGGCGCATGTCGGCGCCTATGGTGAACGCGTGCACGACGTTTTCTATGTCGAGAAGCTGGGCGGCGGACTGATGCCGACAGACATGGATGAAACGCTGACGACGCGTCTGGTTGAAATCCTTCGCACCAACTCACCGAACGCGCCGCGCATTCCGGCCCATACGCTGGCGCGCGCGCCGGCTTCTTTCAACCGCTAGGCGGGCCATTCGACATGTCACTTGCGCGCAACGTCTTTGTGCAGACCTTCTTCACGCTTGGAAGTCGCGTGCTCGGCTTCGCGCGGGACCTGGCCCTGAACTCGCGCTTTGGCGGGCAGGGGCCGCTGATGGATTGCTGGGCGACGGCCCAGATGCTTCCCAACCTGTTCCGCCGTCTTTTTGCAGAAGGTGCGTTCTCGCAAGGGTTTGTGCCTGTCTTCGCTGCGGCACGCGCGACCGAGGGCGCTGAAGCTGCAGACAAGATGGCGTCGCAGGCGATGGCCTTCATCCTCACTATCGTCGCCATCGTGACGATCGGCATTGAAGTGGCGATGCCCTTCATCATGCCCTTGCTGTTGTCCGCCTATCTCGACGATCCGGGCACGCTCGCGATCGCAACGCTGATGGCGCAGCTGGCCATGCCCTATCTCGTCTTCATGACGCTGGCGTCGCTGCTGTCGGGCGTGCTCAACACGCTGGGACGTTTCGCGCTCACAGCGGCAGCGCCCATCCTGCTCAATGTCTGCACGCTGATCCCGCTGGTCCTGGCGCCGAGCCAGCAGCAAGCGGCGGAGTGGGCGGCGGCGGCGGTGACGATTTCGGGTTTCCTGCAGTCCGGTCTGTTGTGGTGGGGCGCGCGCAAGCTCGGCGTCGACCTGCGGATAAGCCTGCCGGTGCTCAGCAAGGGCGTCCGCCGCATGCTGGCGATTGCTGTGCCTGGCGCCATTGCGGGCGGCGCGCTTCAGGTGTCGTCACTGGTGACGCAGGCGCTGTCGGGTTCGGATGAGGGTGCGCGCAGCGTCCTCTACAATTCGGATCGGCTTTACCAGTTGCCGCTCGGGCTAATCGGAGTCGCGGTGGGTCTTGCCCTCGTGCCGCGTCTGTCGCGTCACTTTGCGGAGAACGACCACGAGGGTGCAGCGCGCACGATGGATGATGGCATCGGTCTCTCCATGGCGTTCACATTGCCGGCAGCCGTCGCCCTGCTGATCATGCCCTTCTTCATCATCGATGCGACCGTGACGCGCGGCGCCTTCACCAGCGCTGACGCGTTGCGCACTTCAGAAGTGCTGCGCCAGTTCGCCTGGGGCGTGCCGGCCTTCGTGCTGGCAAAGGTGTTCACGCCGCCCTTTTTTGCACGACAGAAATCCAAGCGGCCGATGCAGTTCTCGCTGGTGTCCGTCTTCATCACGGTCGTGGTCGGCGCCTCGCTCTGGTACTGGCTGCCGACCGTCGGCGTGGACGGCACGATCGGCCTTGGCATTGCGACCTCGTTTGGCGCCTGGGCAAACGTCTTCCTGCTGGCCAACGCGCTGGCGCGGGAAGGGGCTTATACGATGGGCGGCCGGGTCTGGTCGCGTATGGTGCGATTGATCATCGCCAGCGCCATCATGGGCGTCTTCGCCGGTGTTTGCGCCTGGCAGTATCCGCTCCTGTCTGAGCTGCTGTGGAAGAAGGAAGTCGCCGTGCTGGTCGTGATCGCCGTCGGCGTCGTGCTCTACGGGATTGCCGCTTTCGCATTGCGGGCAGTGACACTGGGCGAGATCAAGGGAGCGCTTCGGCGCGAGAAGGGCGTTCCGGGTATTCCGTCCGGCGGCGAGGGCTGATAAGTCCCCGCCCATGTCAGAGCAGAAATCCCCCGACCAGAAGCCCGTCGAGTATTCCGGCCCGCAGCGAGTGTTCTCGGGTGTGCAGCCTTCGGGCAGCCTGCACCTTGGGAACTATCTCGGTGCGTTGGTGAAGTTCGTCGCAATGCAGGACCAGTATCCCTGCATCTTCTGCGTTGTTGACCTCCACGCCATCACCGTGCCGCAGGATCCGAAACTGCTCGCGGCCCAGACGCGCGAGATCGCCTCGGCTTATCTCGCGGCGGGAGTCGACCCGGACAAGTCCATCATCTTCGCGCAATCGTCGGTGTTGGCCCATACCGAACTCGGCTGGATCTTCAACTGCGTCGCGCGGATGGGCTGGGTCGAGCGCATGACGCAGTTCAAGGACAAGTCGTCGGGCAAGGACGCGGAAAACATCTCCGTCGGCCTGTTCGACTATCCGGTGCTGCAGGCTGCCGACATTCTTGCCTACAAGGCGACGCACGTGCCGGTGGGCGAAGACCAGAAACAGCATCTTGAGCTGAGCCGTGACATCGCCGGCAAGTTCAATCGCGACTTCAACGCGCCGGGTTTCTTCCCGCTGCCGGAGCCGATCTATCAGGGGCCGGGCGCGCGGATCATGTCGCTGAAGGATGGCACGAAGAAGATGTCGAAGTCGGATCCGTCCGATGCCTCGCGCATCAACCTGCTCGATACGCCGGATGACATCGCGAAGAAGATCAAGCGAGCGACGTCGGACAGCGACCTTCTGCCCTCCGAGATGAAGGGGTTGGAAGGTCGCGCAGAGGCTGCAAACCTTGTGGGCATCTATGCGGTGCTGGCAGGGATGAGCGAACAGCAGGTGCTCGACGAGTTCGGCGGTCATGGGTTTGGCAAGTTCAAGCCGGCGCTCGCCGACCTTGCTGTCGCCAAGCTTGGGCCGGTGGCGGACAAGATGCGCCGCCTGATGAATGATCCGGGCGAGGTGGATCGCGTTCTGAAGCAGGGCGGGGAGCGCGCCAACGCCATTGCGGCGCCGGTGATGGACGAAGTCCGCAAGGTCGTCGGGTTCTGGCGGCCTTAGGGGCGTGGACTGTCAGCGTCAGACCGGCGCATTCCCCGCAAGATGTGACGGGCTTACGTATGTCTGGGCCGTGAGCAGACCCCTGCCAGAGGAAACACCATGACACGACTCGCCGCGTCCCTGTTGTTCGCATTGCTGTTGGCGGCCTGTGGCGGCCAGCCCGCAGGCCTCACGATTGCGAACGCCACCTACCGCGCCCCGCTCGTCGATGGCGCGCCGGGTGTTGCCTATTTTTCGATCACGTCGCCGACCGCTGACCGCATCGTGGGGATTTCATCGCCGGATGCGCAGTCGGTCGAGATTCACGATTCGGGTGTCGAGGGTGCCGGCATGGCAATGATGCGCAAGGTCGAGCAGGTCGAGCTACCCGCAGGAAAAACCGTGACATTCGGACCCGGCGGTCTCCACGTGATGGTGTTTGCGCCGCTCCCCAGACAGGCGAATGCCTCATTTCCGATTCAAATCACGCTAGGATCCGGTCGGGTGGAGACCATTTCGTTCGCCGGCGAGACGACTGCCAAATAGCAGCTGGTAACGTCGCTTAAACGAAGTTTGGGTTGAGGTTAACGTCAGGCTCGTTCAGGGTCTGACTCACCGCTAGCTGGGGCTGGGCGATGTCTGTACTGAAACTCCGCCGCGACATGGTCGTGGTCGAAGACGAGCCGGTGGCGGAACCCGTCACCGAGATCGAGCGCCCGTTCCCGCTGCGCACACGCGAGCGGGACGATTCTGACATCATCGAGGCTGAGGCCGTCGATTCCGCCGACGTGCAGGACGAGCACGACGAGGCGGCTGCAACTCACAAGACATTCGGGGAGCACGTCCGCTTCTGGTTCAACACCGTTGCGATCGTTGCGCTTCTCGGCGCGTACCCCGCCATGACCATCGCCTCCAGCGATGTTGGCGACCGCAATCTGGAAACACTGGTCAACCGCGCTGACTGGGCGGCCCCCTGGGTCGGCGGCGTCTCGACGCTGCTCGAACAGCATTTCAGCGAGCTTGGCTGGGCGTCAGATTCCGAAGCATGGGAACCGATGGCGCGTCTGACGGCGAAGCCCGCCTATCAGGCCGCGATGGCGGCCAGCCTTGGCGACGTGCTGAAGCTGGCGACCGTGCAGTCGGTGATTGCCGGCGAACCGGATGTGGATCTCGAGGCTGCCTCTCGCCTCGTGAAAGAGGATTCTACGGGAATTCAACTGCGCGCCGCGCGGGATGCATTGCTGAATTTCGATCGGCGCCTGCGCCGCCGTGATGCTGCTACGGATTTTTCCGCCAAGCAGGTCTCGGAAGAGCTGGCTCTGTTGAGCACTTGGGCGACCACCAGCCAGCAGAGCGTTATCGCCTCCACCGCCGCCATCGGCGGCAGTCCGATGGACGAAGAGGCGACCCGAGCCGTCTATGCCGCCAAGGGCCGCGCCACAGTCGCTTTCCTGATGCTGGATTCGCTGAACTGGCCCGAAAGTGCTGAACTTTCCAAAGCCCGCGACGCGGCGCAGTCGGCCTGGAAGGCCGTCGCCGAATTCCATCCGCTCGTCGTGCTCAACGGTGATCCGGACGGCTCGCTGTTTGGCAACCATCCCGCCGCAATGAGCTATCTGATCGGGCGTGCTGAGGCGGCGACCGAGAATTTCAGCGACCTGGTGAAAACCGCATCTCCGGCCATGGTTCCGGTCGCGCCTCCCGTCGCATCCCCGGCCGCATCGACAACGCCCGGACTGGGCGCTTCGCGGTAAGTGGTTCCCTCTGATCTGGCCGTTGCGACAGGCTTGACCTCAACGACGCGAAAGCGCCTCCTTTCCTCATGACAAATCCGTCACGCAAATTCCTGGCGGTGTCCGATGAGACGGAGGAATGTCTCAGCGCCATGCTGTTCGCGGGCATGCGGGCAAGAGCCGTGGGCGCCGGCGTCGTCGTCCTGCGGTGCGCGCGGGTTCCGGGGCTCGGCGGATGGGTCGGGCTGGACAAGGATATCAGCCAGGACGCGATCGATTCCGCCCGCCTGAAAGCCGTGCAGCACGCCGACATCATCGAGAGCCGGGTCGGCATCAAGGCCGAGCTGGTGATCAGCGAGGACGACACCGTCGACGCCATCCGGGCGCTGGTGAAAAAGGACCTTGCGATCAAGTCGCTGATCCTGGCGGCGGCGCCGGGCTGGCGGCCGGGTCCGCTGGTGTCGCGCCTCGCCAAGGGCAAGCCGGTATCCAGCCGCCCCATCGCAGTGACAGTGATCCCCGGCAAACTGACAGACGAACAGCTCCAGGAAATCGGCGGCATGCCGGGGTAGGGGCTGGGGACCAGGAGCTATTGGGCGAGCCCGATTGCGTCCCGGCCGGTCCGGGGCCATCTAAAGGTCAGCAACAGGCGGTTTTCATGTTCATCCAGACGCAGACCACGCCAAATCCCGCGACGCTGAAATTCCTGCCCGGGCAGGATGTCTCGCCGACCACGCCCTATGAATTCGCCAGCCGCGACGAGGCGGTGGCCTCGCCCCTGGCCTCGGCGCTGTTCGGGGTGAACGGCGTGAGCGGCGTCTTCTTCGGGTCCGACTTCGTCTCGATCACCAAGACCGACGACGCCGACTGGGCGGTGGTGAAGCCGCAGGCGCTGGCCGCGATCATGGACCACTTCGTCTCCGGCGCGCCGCTGCTGGCCGACGCCGCCCCGGGCGCGCAGGCGCCGGTGGATGAAGACGACACCGTCTATGAGGGCGAGACCGCCGAGATCGTTGCCGAGATCAAGGAATTGATCGCGACGCGGGTGCGTCCGGCGGTGGCGAACGATGGCGGCGACATCGTGTTCCGCCGCTTCGATGTCGACACGGGGATCGTGCATCTCTCCATGCGCGGCGCGTGTTCGGGTTGTCCGTCTTCGGCGCTGACGCTGAAGCAGGGCGTCGAGAACCTGCTGCGCCATTACGTGCCGGAGGTTACGGCCGTTGAGGCGGCCGCCTGATGGGCAAGCCGCTGGGGGATGCCGCGCTCGACCAGATTTTCCGCACCGCTCGCACGCGGCGCGGCTGGACTGAGGAAGACACGCCGGAAGTCCTGATCCGCGCGACCTATGATCTTCTCAAGCTGCCGCCGACAGCGTCGAACATCTGTCCTGGCCGCTTTCTGTTCGTGCGGACGCCCGAAGCGAAAGCGCGGCTGATGCCGCATCTCGATGAAGGCAACCGCAAGCAGACGGAGTCTGCGCCGTGGACCGCCATCGTCGCCTATGATCTCGAGTTTGCGGATCATCTCGGCAAGCTGATCCCGCACGCGCCGAATGCGAAAGACTGGTTCTCGGATCCGAAGAACGCCGAGTGGAACGCTATCCAGAGCGGCACGCTGCAGGGCGCCTATCTGATGATCGCGGCGCGCTCGCTCGGCCTCGATTGCGGGCCGATGGGCGGGTTCAACCGGGCAGGGGTGGATGCGGAGTTCTTCCTCTCCGATCCGGTGATGAAGTCGTGGCGTTCGAGCTTCCTCTGCAATATCGGCCATGGCGATGACACGCGCCTGCGTCCGCGTGCGCCAAGGCTTGATTTCGACGAGGCGTGCCGGATCCTCTGATCAGCGCACCTTCTCTTTTTCCTTCGGCGCGGAGACGCGCTGCGGCTTGGCTTCGAACTTCGGCTTGGGCATGAGCCGGAAGCGCGACTGGCACCAGGCGAAGTCGACGCCGACATCCAGCAAAGCATCGGAACGGCCGCAAGGGCAGGCGAATTCCATCACCGCGTAGACCCGATAGGTCTCGCCGGCAATGAGAGGCACAGGCTCTCCCGTCATATGGTTCGGCGCGGCGTTGACACACAGGACCAGATCGCCGGGGCCGACAGCATCGCTCATGGCTTTCATCCCTTACGGTGACGGCAGGATACTCTCGGCGGAGAAAGCGGCAAGCGCTGGTGCTTCTCAGGCGATGCGAGGCGATGGTGACCGGTTGCTACGCGGCCAGCCAATTCTGTCGCGCAAGAGAGCGACTGACGCCTTCTCCCTTCGTGGGGCATGACGGCATCCCGTCAAGACTGAGCGAACGTTACCAACGGCAAAGTCGGCCGTGAGCCGCCGTTCGTGGTCACCTTCCGATCAGGCGGGAGTCCGCCCACAAACGGTCATTGAAGCGCTGCACCTGGTCCTAAAACTTTGGCGCAAGTCAGGAGGCAATCCTCCAACCGCCGGCACAGTTCGGCGATCGACGCGTCGCCCCGCAGTCCGGCAATGACGATCCGGATCCAATAATCTGCAGAGAATTTTCGCTGCTCCCGCAGCCGGATCTCCTTTTCATGCTTCCCGGACGATCTCGGCCCCTAATTCCGTCTAATCCTTGCTGCCCTCTGGATTGCGATGATCCAGAACTCCTCCGTTAGTGAAAGACCACAACTTGTCTGAAGGTTGCTGACGCCGGACAGACTGGACGGGCGATTGCGGCAAGCCACGCGTCCCTTGTGTTCGAGTCCATTCTTAAGTCGCGCGCGCTGACGCCAATCGCTCAGCGAAACCGAGCTTCTTTTTGTTTTTCAGCGATTGATTCAGATCAAGGCGCGCAAGGACCTCAATTAACTCAAGGGTGAAGGCGGCGTACGTACGCCCGCACATTTTGCAACGCACATTATGCGCTCATCCGCTGTCGCTCAGCGTACAGACCTGTGTCCATGGCAGGGGCTACCAGCGAAGACGGCATCGTGAGGCCTTGAACAGGCGGGGACTGACATGGACATGGCACCGGTCGTAATCGCTGTCTTACAGCAGAGTACTTCGGAGCGGATTTTGCTGCAGGCTGGCGCACGCGTGCGTCCCTGCAGTGTCTGCGATCTTGCCCTGGAAGCTGACCACCGGGTTGCGAACCATCTCGCCATGCTGAGTAGTTATGTCCGGTTGAAGGAGAAGAACCTCGCGCGGCAGCCCGACGCTCAAACCCCCGCTTCCCTGAAACTTGCTTTCGAAGGTATCAGAGCTCAGATCGACGCGATCTCTCGCCTGCATCGATCGCTCGCAACAAAGAAACAGGGTGAGTTGATTGATCTTGGTGAGTACATTCACCACGTTTGCACGCCCTTCATGTCGGGGCTCTCGGGCTCAATCGAGCTAACCGAAGATCTGCATCCTAGCTGTCTCGTGCGGAGCGATGCGATTCTGCCTCTGACGCAGATCGCGTCCGAGGTGATCACCAATGCAATCAAGTACTCCCATGTCAGGGGCGAGACGGGGAAGGTGACCGTGCGCTGTCATTCCCTACCCGGTGGCGAGCTAGAATTCGAAGTCATTGACGATGGAACGGGTCTGCCACCGCTTCTTGATCCCCGCACATCCGACGGGATCGGCTTTCGCCTCATCCGCGCTCTGACAGCCCAGATCGGCGCCCAGTCTGGCTTTGAGTCCTCGGTTGCTGGCACCAGATTCTGGCTCCGGATGCCGCCTGCGTGGGAAGGTACGGATCAACAATGAACAGGCTCACGCCAATGTACGACTCTGTTCGCCATCGCCGATGAAACACGCGATAATTGTTGGTCATCCAGACCCCGCCAGCTTCACCCGCGCGATGGCAGACAGATACGCGGCTTGCCTCTCCGCGCGTGGGCACGAAACATTTGTGCGCGATCTCTATCAGCTAGATTTTGATCCGCGCCTGAAACTGTCTGAGATGCCCAGCAGGCCCGATTGGGGCCCGGCGCCAGATGTGGAGGCGGAGCGACAGCTACTGAAGGACACCAACACTTTTGCCTTCATCTACCCGCTTTGGTTCAATTCGCCGCCTGCAATCATCAAGGGATACATCGATCGCGTCTTCGGTGCGGGCTTCGGCTACACCCAGCTTCGCGCGGGAGGCCGTGATCCGCTGCTCGCCAACCGGCATCTGATCCATATCACTGCATCGGGATCTTCCTCCGCCTGGCTCGATGAGCAGGGCGCTGCAGGTTCATCCCGCACGCTCTTTCAGGACACGTTTGCGCGCGTGTGCGGCATGCGCATCCGACCGCACATCCACTTCGACGGCATCGTGCCCGGGATCGCGCCGCGCTGGCTCGCCGAGAATCTGAAGACGCTCGAGACCAGACTGGTTCAATACTTCGGGCCCGGATCTACGGACCTCACCTGACGCCGACATCAGGTCTAGACGCCAAGTTTGTCGGGGGCCACGCACGCAACGCCATT
>CALRWU020000039.1:0-12504 GCA_943371945.1 Azorhizobium sp. AG788 | reverse complement strand
TCGAGCGCAGTTCGTAGAAGAAGGTCGAGAACAGCAGCCAGAACGGAACGAAGATGGCGATCGTGATCGCCGTCTCGCGAAACTCGTGGAACAGCTTTTTCTTGAGGCCCTTCTCCGGAGGCGCTTCGCCCTCGACTGCGGGCTTCTCGCTCGCCGTCTGGTCAGTCGAGGTGTCACTCATAACAGAGGTCCCTGAGGCCTTTTCACTGGCGGATAGCCCGTCAGGGCCCAACAACGTAACAATATGGGGCTATACGTTATGCGTCTGCCCCTGCCGTCAAGACGCCCGCCTGTACAGCGTTGTCCCATCCGCCTGTACGGACGTCACAAGTCCACGTTTTTTAAGGCAATTGAGGTGCGCCAGCGCCTCGCCCGTGGCCATGCCCAGACTGTCCTTCTCGATTGTCCGGGCAAACAGCGTGGTGAATGTGTCCAGCACTTTCCGCGGCTCTTCCAGCTTCGTCAGCAGACGTCCCAACGCCCGCTCATGCCCGTCCACCAGCGCGTCCAGACGCTTGTGGGCGCCGTAAAATGGCTCGTTATGCGCCGGCAGCACGAGCACATCCTCCGGTATGGTCGCCTTCAGCTTGCGGCAGGAGTTGATCCAGTCCGACAGCGGATCGGCTTCCGGCTCGGTCGGGAAGACGCTCACGTTCGAGGATATGCGCGGCAGGATCTGGTCGCCCGAGATGAAGACGTTGATGTCCGGCTGCCAGAGACAGGCATGCTCCGGCGAATGGCCGCATCCCGTGACAATCCGCCACGCACGCCCGCCGATCGAAATCTCCGCCCCATCGCTCAGGCGCTGGAACGCGTCCGGCAATTGCGAGACAGCTTTGCCGAAGCCGCCGAACCGGTCGACATAACGGTCGAGGTCTTCCTGCTCCCACCCGGCCGCGCGGTAGAACTTCACGCCAGCTTCCGGGGCCTCGCGCCCCGTATCCGCCACCAGCATCCGGCAGCTCACATACTCAAGCCGCGAGATCCACAGGTCGCATTGCCACTTGCGCGTCATCCATCCGGCAAGCCCGATATGATCGGGATGCATATGGGTGACGATCACGCGCTTCACCGGCTTGCCGCCGAGCACGGTGTCGAAAATCGTCCGCCAGTGCGCTTTCGTCTCGGAGTTGGGAATGCCGGTGTCGACCACCGTCCACCCGTCGCCATCCTCGAGCAGCCAGAGATTGATCCACTTCAATGAGAACGGCAGCGGCATCCGCACCCAGTGTACGCCGGGCGCTACCTCCAGCACGGTTCCAGGAACCGGCGGCTCGGCGAACGGATAGTCATACCGCGCCTTTTCGGTCTTGCCTTCGAAGCCGTCCATGGGCGGACCTTTCCCGTGTGCAATCGCGCAAGTCTACGCCGCTACTCACCTGAACGCCAAATGGACCGTCCGCGTCGTTATGAATAGAAGCTCTTGAGCGGCTCGAATGCTGCCTGCATCTTCTTGAGCCGCGTCAAAACTCACCAGGTCGGGGGCAAAAATGAAGGCGAAGCAAAACCAAAAGCGCGACGCCGCACTCTCCGGCCCATCTTACTCTGTTGCCCATGCCTGCTTCGCCTGCAGAAAGTCCTTCAAGCTATCTGGCTCTACGGCACGAAAAAAGGTTTGTCCCGAGTGCGGGGGCCTCATCGTCTGGATGGGACGTTCCTTCAAAACACCACGTCGATCCGACGACGAGCAATGGCGCAAGGTCGAAGCATTGTGGAAGGCTGGATTTCGCTTCTTCAGCTATCGCACGTTTCCAGACGCCGAGCCTCTGCCAGAGAAACTACGTGACGTCGCTGACTTCGTCCGCCGCAATCAAACGCACCCATTTCGTATGGGTCGGTAGCGGACGCGTTTTCCGTACCGCGTTCTTGATGCCGCGCCAATTCACCTACTCGTCGCCCCCAACAGCAAACGAGAACATGGCCTCATCCGCCAGCGCGGAAATCTCGAAGATATCGTAGGCCGTGCCCAGCTCCTCGTCGCTGTCGGGAAACCCGGCTTTCAGGAGCTGCGCTTTCAACCGCGCCATGAAGTCCACGTTCGTGCGCCAGGCCGTGTCGAAGAAAATGTCGAGATCATCGTCGCCCAGCGCATCGAACACGCCGAACATGCCATCCACGGCTGCGTCCGACACGTCCATGAAGTAGAGTTCGTCGATCAGGTAGTCGACCGAGACGCCATAGATGCCCAGGTCGCGGGCCGCCGCAGCCTCGCCTTCCGAGAATTTGAACTGGTCCGAACACGTCTGCGCCGCCTTGTCCAACGCAGCGTTGGCTTCTTCTTCTTCGTCTCCGTAGAGAAACGCTTCAGCGACGGCGTCATAGCCCGCCGCCGACACCGCATCGTAGACACACAGCATGCCATCGTCCGCGTTCTGCGCGCTCGCCGCGCCCGGAGCGAACGCCAGCAACGCGGCGCCAGCGGCGACGGCAAAAGCCTTGAGCATCGGGAAGTCCTCCTGCCGCAAGGCGGCTTACTGATAACACTGCAACAGCACGGTCGACTCTCGCGCCAGCTCGGCAAGGTCAACCTTGTCGATGTGCGTGCTCGACTCCTGTGGCGCGTAGGGCACGTCATTGCCTTTCAGGAACTTGATCAGGCTCGGCAACGCGATGCCGAAGTTCACATTCTGCGGAATGTCGCCGATCTCATCCTGAATGCTCATCGCGTTGAGTTTAGAGACTACCACGCCGATCACATGGCCAGACGTATCCAGCACCGGCCCGCCGCTATTGCCGGGCTGCACCGGCGCGGTGAACTGGAAGCGCCGCTCGTCATCGCCCATGCCCGCCAGCGCCGACACAGTGCCCACCGTCACATTGATGCCCGACGACAGGATGCCGCCCAGCGGATAGCCCGCGATCAGCACATCTTCCGCCAGCCGCGCACTGCGGCCATCGCGCAGCACCAGCGGGGCTACCTCTGTCACGCCCTTCAGGAGCGCGAGATCCTCATCCGGCTGCATGTTCAGGATCTGCAGCTCCGCCCCGCTCTTCAGCGTGACCATCTTGCAGTCCTCGACCACGTGCGCGTTGGTCACCAGATAGCCGCCCGGCGCGACATACCAGCCGGTGCCCGTCGCCGTGATCTCCATCTTCGGTGGCCGCGGCGTCGCCGTCGCGGACTTGCTGGACTTGCTGGCGGGCGGCGATGGCGGCGTGCCGGCGGCGGCCGACGACACATCGACATCCTTTACATCGAGCCATTTGGCGATCGCATCCGCCGTCATCACCGAAGACTCCAGCACCAGCATGGAGTTCTCCAGCGCCGTGTCCTCGTTCGGCAGGCCGAACCGCACCAGTGCGCGATACATCTTCTTCTTGAACGCGTAGTCCTCGACCCAGCTTGCATCGATGAAGGTCTGCGCATCCGCATCATCCATGTCGGTGAGGATGTCGAACACGCCCTGCAGCTGCTCTTCCTCCACGCCCGCCGTCAGCATCTCCTCGGTCACGACCTGCACGACCGAGCCATGAATGCCGACAGTCGCGCCGAAATCCTTCACGTCATCCGACCAGTCATAGGAGTCGGCGCACTCCTTCACGGCGTCCGACAGAACCGCATCGGCGGAATCGATCTCATCCTGCTCCGCGTCAGGCGCGACCCACACGGCGGCGATGTCCTGAAACGCGCCGGATTGCGAGAGAACATCGAACACGCAGTAGAATTCGGGCTGCAGCGTCGCCATCACGCTATCGAGGTCCCCATCCTTCACCAGGTCCTCGTCCACCGGGGTGACCTGCGCCAGCGCCGGGCTCATGCTGGCAAGGGTCGTCGACAAGGCTGTCGAGAGCAAAGCCCCCGCAGTCCACGCGCGCATTCTTTCGAACGTCATGACCCCTGCTCCCGGCGACCCCCGTCGCCATAACCGACGCGCAACGCTAACGCTGCGTCCGGTCCAAGGCCAGCACCCGCCGGCCCGCCACTGTCAAAAAGATCAATTTAGCGTCAGGCGACCATCCGCAAGCGGCATTCACCGCCTGTCACCACTGGACGCCACGCCGGGCGCGTCACACTTTCCCCGCCACTGAGGCGATCAGCGCCCACCACTTTCGGAGACTCCCCATGCGCCACATTCTCGCAGGCTTCGCCGCCATGGCACTGCTTGCTGGCCCCGCCGCGGCTCAGGGCGCAGCCCCCGCCGGCGCCTATGCCGTCGACAAGACCCACGCGACCGTCCAGTGGCAGGGCCTCCACAACGGCCTCTCCTGGTACACCGCCCGCTTCACCGCCTTCGACATCCAGCTGAACTTCGACCCCGCCGACGTCACAAAGTCCAAGGTCACCGCCTCCATCGACCCCAAATCGATCGAGACCGACTTCCTCAAGACGCGCCCGGCCGAGAGCAAGACCGACTTCAACGCTGAACTCGCAACCGGCGACCGCTGGTTCAACGGCAACAAATTTCCGACCATCACCTTCGCATCCACCGCCGTCACCAAGACGGGCGCCAACACCGGCAAGATGACGGGCAACCTCACCTTCCTTGGCGTCACCAAGCCGGTCACGCTCGACGTCACCTACAACGGCTTCAAATCCTATCCCGCCCCCCGCAAGGCCAAGGTCGGCTTCCGCGCCGTCGGCACGATCAACAAGACCCAATGGGGCATGCCCGCCGGCGGCCCCATCGCCGACGACGTGAAGATCGAGATCAACGCCGAGTTCGAACAGAAGTAGTCGACCGGCGGCGTCCTCCACCACGCAGTGGGGGAGGTGGATCGGCGCGTCTTCGCGACGAGACGGAGGGGGAGCCGCCGGCGATGGTGTCTTGGCGTGACGCATCGCTAGCCCACTTCCGTGAACAGCCCCCTCCGTCGCTTCGCGCCACTTCCCCCGGCTTCGCCGGTGGAGGACGTCGTCCATCCGCATATCTTTGCAGCGCCATCTGGACGGAGAACGCATATACAGAGCGTTCAACCAAGATCAGTCTCCGAGGCTCTCCATGCGCTTGGCTATCCTGCTGCTCCCCCTCGCCCTTTCCGCCTGCGCGCTCACCGCGGAGCAATCGCCGCAGTCGCTGACCAGCCTGCCCACCGGCGCCTATCAGATGGAGAAGCCGCACGCCTCCTTGCTGGCCCGCGTGAAGCACATGGGTCTCTCTTATTATACGGTGCGCCTCACCGACTTCGACGCCACGCTCGATTTCGACCCGGCCAACCCCGCCGCCTCCAAGGTCCACGCCATCATCAACCCGCTCTCGGTGCAGGCCGACCACCCCACCGACACGGGCTGGGACAGGAAGATCGGGAGTGACTTCTTCAAGGGCGCGCAATTCCCGCAGATCGTCTTCGACAGTACTGCGGTCGTCACGACCGGCCCCTTCACCGGCACGGTCACCGGCGATCTGACGTTCCGGGGCGTCACCAAGCCGGTCACCCTCACCGTCACTTATAATGGCGGCATGGATGCAGCCGTCATGTATGGCGGCCGCCCCGCCGTCGGCTTCTCCGTCCACGGCACGTTCAAGCGCTCCGATTTCGGCTTCACCGACTACCTCTCCGCCGTCAGCGACGACGTCGAGATCGTCATCGAAGCGGAATTCACGAAGCACTGAGGCGGGCCATCACCAGCACGCGCTAGACCAGACCCCCTCCCGTCCTCCCCCTTTCAGGGGGCGGGACCATGTTGGGCGAGTTGGACAATAAATGACCACGGTTGTGCTCCCGGGTCCCTCCCCCGGAAAGGGGGAGGACAGGTGGGGGTCTCTTGTCACCGCCACGCGCGTCCGATTTCGACGCCGCCCTTTTTCCGTGGCATACCGCCCCCCAAGTTCTGCCCTCAGAAAGAGGATCTACCATGACCGACGCCGTCTCGCAGCCCGAAGCCGCCCCGGCCCCGCCGCCGCCCACCACTGCGCAGCAGCGCTACACCGCGGTCGCCATCGCGCTCCATTGGGCCATCGCGCTGATGATCCTCGGGCTTATCGCCGTCGGCTGGATCATGGAGGCCATGCCCGGCGGCCCCGGCAGCCCGAAGACCGCCATCATCCAGCTCCACAAATCCTTCGGCATCACCGTGCTGCTGCTGACCATCGTCCGCATCGTATGGCGCCTGATGAACCCGCCGCCGCCGGAGCCGGCCATGCCCGCCCTGCAGAAATTCGCCGCCTCCGCCGTCCACGTTCTTCTCTACGTGCTCATGATCGCCATGCCGCTCACCGGCTGGATCATGGCGTCCGCCGAGATCGGCCTGCACGAGACACGCTATTTCGGCACGTTCGAGATGTACGTCCCCGGCATCCCCGGCCTGCCCGAAGACACCCGCAAGCCGCTCGCCGAGGGCTTCGAGCAGGTCCACGGCAATCTTCCCTGGGTCATCATCGCGCTTCTGGCGCTCCACGTTGCCGGCGCGATCAAACATCAGTTCATCGACAAGGATAATCTCATGGCGCGTATCGCTCCCGGCGTGTTCGGCCGCACCGCCGGCCCGCCCGATAACGGACACGGCGCGTTCTGGGCCTTCGGCGCCGCCGTCGCAGTCTTCGCAGCCGTCGCCGCGACCTCCATGGCCACCGCGGCGCCGCCTGCCGCCCCCGCTCCGGCAGTCGCCGAGCAGCAGGCCCCCGCCTCGAAGGCGCCGGCATGGACCGTCGACGCCGCAAAGAGCACGCTGGCCTTCAGGTTCAGCTACATGGGCAAGGACTATGAGGGGAAATTCCCCGACTGGACCGCGAAGATCCAGCTCGACACCGATGCCCCGGCAAATCCGGACACGCCTGTGGATGGATATGTCCGCGTCGCCATCCCGCTCGGCAAAGTCTCCACGGGACAAAGCTATTTCGACGAGAACGTCGTCCAGGGCGACTGGTTCGACGTCACCAAGACCCCCGAGGCCGTCTTTGAAGTGAGCGGCGGCGTCTACAAGACGTCCGACACGGCCTACGAGGCCACCGGCGTCCTCACCATCAAGGGCGCGGACCACCCGGTCCGCCTCCCCTTCACCCTCAACGTCGCGGGGACCACCGCCACGATGCATGGCGAGGTCACGCTCAGCCGCCTCGCGCTCGGTGTCGGCGCCGGCACCGCCGCGAAGGAGTCGGGCGATGCCGAGTGGGTGGCCGATGATGTGAAGGTCGTCATCGACGTGGTCGCGACTCGCCAGTGAGAGACCGGTGAGAGACGCGACTCACACCACCGACTCGCGCGTACGACTCGTCGTGAGACGCGCGCGCGGGTCGGAGTCGGGCGCGCGAGACCACTTCTATCCACAAAATAGTGTGACCATCAGGTCACAGCGCGAAGACGAAATCGCAGTGCGTGAGTCACGCGCGAAGCGCTCGCGAGGCGCCGCGCGAGACCTCTCGCGAGCCTTCGCGGGCGCCGCATCGCACCTCTCGGCGGACACCAAAAAGCATGAACTCTGATTCACATAATGCAGCTCGCGGTCCCGCGCCGATCGTCGGCGTGGACCCCGCATCGCTCGACCGAGCGGCCTCCATTTTGCGCGCCGGAGGACTCGTCGCGATACCCACGGAGACGGTCTACGGACTCGCCGCCGACGCCACGAATGGCGCCGCGGTTGCGTCGATCTACACGGCCAAGGGTCGCCCCTCCTTCAACCCCCTCATCAGTCACGTCGCGAGCCTCGCGATGGCCGAAGAGCTCGCCCACTTCAGTCCGCTTGCACGCCGCCTCGCCGAGCACTTCTGGCCTGGCCCGCTCACCCTCGTGCTGCCGCGCAAGACGACGTGTCCCGTCTCAGACCTGGCCACTGCTGGGCTGCCGTCGATCGGCGTTCGCGTGCCACAACACATTGCAACTCTTGAAATTATTCGCCGCGTGGGTCGCCCACTCGCAGCGCCTTCGGCCAATCCATCAGAGGCCTTGAGCCCCACGACAGCGGCGCATGTAGCGTCCGGTCTCGGTGCTCGCATCGACCTCATCGTCGATGGCGGCGCGTGTTCTGCGGGTGTTGAATCGACCATCATCGCGGTCGGTGAAACAGGCGCCGTACTGCTGCGTCCGGGCGCCATCGCGCGCGCCGACATCGAGTTGTTCACAGGCCCGCTGGCCTCTCCCGATGCCTCCGATGGGGTCGTCGCGCCGGGCATGATGAAGCGTCACTACGCGCCCCGCGCGCGCCTCCGACTCGACGCCATCGACGCCTCCGCAGGAGAGGCCTACCTCGCCTTCGGCGCTCCGCCTCCGGGTGTTTTACCTTCTCTCAACTTATCGATTCACGGTGACCTCACCGAGGCCGCGTCGAACCTCTTCGCGATGCTGCGCACGCTTGATGTGAGTCATGACTCGATCGCGGTGCAGACGATTCCGGAGCGCGGACTCGGCGAGGCAATCAACGATCGATTGAGAAGAGGTACTCTACTCACACGCGAGTCTGGTGTATGACAGATTCGTTGAGTCGGAATTCCGATCGGATATGACTCAACTTCAGTGGGTGCGAGTTCGCTAGCGAGCAGACACCCGAGGGACCATCAAGGAGACTTAGAATGGCCACTGCCAAAAAAGCTGCGAAGAAGCCGGCGAAAGCCGCCGCCAAAAAACCGGTGAAAGCTGCTAAGAAGAAGAAGTAGTAGCTAAGCTCTTCGCATTGGGCAGCCAGTCCTTGGCTCGTGCCTCTTAGAGGCCGCCCAATTCCCAGAGACTAGTGTATTCCTCGTGCCCGTCCGGTCATCCGGGCGGGCACGAACACATTTGGGGCCACGCTTTCAGCCTCAACGCGACCTCCGGCCCGCGCGCTGAAGCGCCCCGCCCGGCTCTTTCCACCACTGCTAACGACACGATGGCTCGCTGCTTCGCCGCGACTGCCAGGCGCGAACCAGCGGCCCCCCGCGTGCGCGTTACGCCCCCTTTTGTTGAAAGCCGGGCGCGCAGATTCGGCGGATAGAGCAAATTCTTCCGCAGCAATCTCAAAGGCTTCCGCAAAAAAACCTGCGGGAAACCACGCCGCAAACCGGCCGGGCGCGTGGCGGGTTTAAACTCATGCCCATGAAACGTCGGAGCCTGCCCATCTGGCTGCTGCGTGACGTCCCCGCCTTTCTGGGCGTCATGATCAGCTTCTGGCCGTTGATGATCCTCGTGATCCGCAACGGCTTCGCAGCCATGCGCGGCAGGAAGATCAGCAAATCCGTCTTCGATCAGCTCCCGATCTTCCTCGCCCACGCTGAATCGCGGCTCGACTTCGCCCTCTGGCGCGAAGCCTATCGCCGCCTAGGCTGGAACCCGCGCGCCATCTCCTTTGAGCTATTCGCCGCCCCCGAATCCTGGGCCGACACCGCGCGTCGCTTTGAAAACTACCGCCGCGCCTGCATGAGCCTCGAGGCCTGCGCCCGCGGTTATGTCGAGCATCTGCGCGCCCAGCACGGCCTCAGCCAACGCGACACCATGAACGCAGGCGCTTGCCCCCTCCGTCACGCTGCTTCGCAGCGCGCCACCTCCCCCGGCTTCGCCGGTGGAGGCAAGGCGCCAGCGGTTCTTGCCTCCCTCAGTCGCTCTGCGACTGGGGGAGGTGGCATGCGCGTTCTTCACGCGCATGACGGAGGGGGTCTCGCGTCATGCGCACGCGGGCCGCCCTGGCGTTCAAGCGTTCTGAAAACCCAAATCACCCACCTCGCAGCCCTACCTGCGAGATCGCACCCGCATGCGCGCCGCTAGCCGATCGCGACCGGGTTGATCACCATCTGCACCGTGCCCACGAAGCGCGGGATTCCCAGCACGAAGAGGAACTCCTTCACCCCGTCCGCCGCCAGCTGGTTGGTGTCGATCGTCTCCAGCACGTGGACGCCGCGCTTGGCCAGGAAGGTCTGGTGCACGATGAAGGTCTTGCCCGGCGGCGACGGCAGCGCCTCGAGCGCCACAGTGTCTGACCCAACGGCAACGACGCCGAGATCCGCCAGGAAGATCGCGCCGTCCTCGCCGAGCCCCGGCTCCTTCGAGCGGTAGGTATCTTTGTCCTGCGTCATCATCCCGGCCATCCAGCCGGTGTGGAACAGCACGATGTCGCCTTTTCCGATGGTGACGCCCTGCGCCTTCATCGCAGCTTCGATCTCGGCGCGATTATACATGTCGCCGACCTCGAGCATCGGCTTGCCGTAGTGCTTGGTCATGTCGATCAGCACGCCCCGCGTCACGATCGGGGGAATGTCGGCGGTCTGCAGCGCCCGCGTGGTCGCCACTTCCTTGCCGGTCACGCCATTATAGTAGTGGTGATCGACGCCCAGATGCCCGAATCCGTCGATCTGCGTGCCGATCCCCATCGAGGTCACAACCCGCTCGTCGAACGAGGTCACCCGCTGCGAGCCGTTGGGGGTGTAATCCGCGTTCGGCCCCGGCGTCCGCTCGACCTGGTACTTTCGCGCGCCATACGCCGCGCTTTCAGGCGCAGTCGGAATGCCCAGCGCATAGACCTTGCCGGTCTTGATCAGGCCGGCCGCCTTCTTCACCCCTTCGGCGGAAAGGTTGTTGACGTTGCCAAGCCGGTCCTGCTCGCCCCACGGCGAGTCCCACCATGCCTCTTTGTGCTGAGCCGGCTGCGGCGTTTCCTGGGCGATCGCGCTTTCCGAACAAGCTGACAGGCACGCGGCCAACAGCAGGCGTTTCAGCAGAAGCATGCCCGACTCCCTACGGTCAGTTGACCTGACTCGTTGTTGCGCAAGCCTGCCACACGCCGGCAGGCCCTCCAACCGGGAGCCTCACCACCTAAGGGTAAAGCCTCCGTGTCATCCAGCGCGTGTTGTTATCCGCACGGATGAACTCCAGCCGGTCATGCAGCCGGAAAGGCCGGTCGCGCCAGAACTCGATCCGGGTCGGCACGATGCGCCAGCCCTTCCATTGGGACGGACGCGGCGTCGTCCCGAGGCCATACTTCACTGCAAACTGCGCGATCCGCTTCTCCAGCTCGAACCTCCCCTCCATCGGCCGCGACTGCTCGGACGCCCACGCCCCGATCTGACTGTCCTTGGCCCGGGACGAGAAGTAAGCGTCGGCTTCCGCATCGGAAGCCAGCTCCACCCTGCCCGACACCCTCACCTGCCGCCGCAAGCTCTTCCAGTGAAAGCACAAGGCAGCCTGCGCGTTGGCGGCCAGCTGAACACCCTTCCGGCTGTCGGCATTGGAATAGAAAACGAACCCGTCCTCCGACACGCCCTTCAGCAAAACCATCCGCACATCCGGCGCGCCATGTTCATCGGCGGTCGCGAGCGCCATCGCATTAGGGTCGTTCGGCTCCTTCTTCTTGGCGTCATCCAGCCATTCACCGAACAGCGCAAAGGGATCCGTCCGCGCAAACCACGCACCATCGTCTGGCGAAGTCGCAGCGGATTTCGCGTAGTCCTCGGCGGAAGGGGTGGGGGGGATGGTTCTGTCGGTCATAGGCTTGCCTGCTCGGGTTTGCTGAATTCATTGTACAGTCGGAATACGGCCCGAGCCACCATCAGCAAGACAGGGGAACGTCATGAAATGTGCAGCCCGGGTTCTGGTAGCCATTTCCGCTTCAAGCCTGCTCGCCCTTCCCGCTGCGGCCCAGGTATCCTCTGGGCTTGAAGGTTCCGACCGCCTGGCGGGACCGGGAACGCAGGCAGCCGTGTTCCTCCGCATTCCACTGGGGGAATCGCGCGACAGGACCAATGCTCCGAGATTCGGCTTTGGTCTCTTTACCGGCTGCGGCGCTGCGATGGGTTTGGCATCGGAACGCAATCGCGGCGCCTGCGACACGGCGCCAATCCGCTCGCTTGAATTCTCCGCCGGGTTCAACAACGAGCCCTGGGCCCTCTCCTTCGGCAGCGCCGGCCGGCGCATCGACTTCATCAACTGGTCGCCCCAGACCGGCAACCTGTCCCTCGCCGAAGGTGCAGGTCAGACGGACTGGCTGTGGATCGGTCTTGGTGTCGTGGGCGTGATCGGCATTGCAGCAGCCTTGGCTGAAGACGACGAGCCCCTGCTGTGCACCGGCAATACGATTCCAAATCCCATTTCGGGAGAATGCGAGCCGCTTGTCCTCGGCTGAGGCTAAACGATCATCCCGCCATCGACGCGGAGCACCTGCCCCGTAATGTAGGCCGCCTTGTCAGATGCAAGGAAAGCGACGGCATCCGCGATTTCCTGCGCCGTACCCCAGCGCTTCTCCAGCGGAACCAGTCGCCCCATCCGCTCGAGGGTCTTCTCGCGGTCGAGGCCCTTGTTGAACGCGGTCGACCACATGCCATCGTCGATCACGCCCGGAGCGATCGCGTTCACCCGAACCCCGGCGCGGCCGAAGTCGATCGACGCATTGCGCGTGAAAGAATTCACCGCGCCCTTCGATGTCGAGTAAGCGATCTGGCCCAGCGCGCCCGAGAACGACGACACCGAGGAAATGTTCACGACATTCCCCTTCCGCTTGATCAGCGACGCCGACAGCGCGTCGGTCAGCAGGATCAGGTTGCGGACGTTGACGTTCAGCGTTTCGTCCAGCCCTTCCGGCGTCACCTTGCCCAGCGCCTGCGCCACACTGACGCCGGCATTGTTGACGAGGATGTCGACATCACCGAGCGCCGCGAGCGAAGCCTCTGC
>CALRWU020000038.1:0-12918 GCA_943371945.1 Azorhizobium sp. AG788 | reverse complement strand
GGCAAGTGGTTGAGCGTGTTGCCGAAGTTCTTTGGCTATCCGCCGAATCTGCGCACGCGGCTTCCAACAGAATGTGGGGTAACGCGAGGTGTCATTCGCGGCCCTGTGGCGCGAATCCTGTTTGGATCGGCGCGGGAATTCGCCGAGTTCCGCACCGGCGACAACCAAGACTCTCGGGACAAGCCCGAGAGTGACTCCAGCAGGGGGCGGCGCGTTGATCCGCTGGTCCGCGATTGTCATTCGCGGACGTGGACCCTAAGCAGTGGCGAGGCTCTGGAGTGCTACTGTTGAAACTTGATACGCTTGAGCGGTTCCTGGCCGGGTTGGCTGTGCTGATGTCGGCGGCGGCGCTGGGGACGGCGTACCTGTTCGAATTCCAGTCATACTATTCGGCGTTTGACCGGCTGCAGCGGTCAATCGGGTTTGTGCTGGGGCCGTGGGTTGTGGCGGCAGCCGTGACGGGGCTGATCTGGATCGGCGGCAACCTGTTGAAGTTCCGCGTGCCCGTGATGGAAGTGTTCTTCACACTCATCTGCGGCGCGAGCGCGGTGTCGATCCTTGAGGCGCTGCGCTAGGTGTGACCGGGCAGCGACGATTTCGCGCTTGGCGAGCTGCGCTGCCTTCAGCATGAAGTGCCTTTCAAACTACGCGACGCACAGAGAGACGCATGACGGACACGGTACGCAGACGCTACAAGCCCGGTGAGTTCGAGCTGGCCGTGAAGCGGTCGAGCGCGGGGCTGGGGCTGTTTGCGGCATCCCCCATCCCGAAGGGCGCGTGCGTGATCGAGTATATCGGCCGGCAGATCAGCCGCGAGGAAATGTACACGAGCAATTCGCGCTACCTGTTCGAGATCAACTCGCGCAAGACCATCGACGGCGCGCCGCGCTGGAACAAGGCGCGCTACATCAACCATTCGTGCCGGCCGAACTGCGAGATCGAGATCGCCAAGGGGCGCGTGTGGATCTTCGCGCGCCGCAATATCAAGGTCGGCGAGGAGTTGGGGTACGACTACGGCGAGGCGTACGTAAACGAGTATCTTGCCGGGAAATGTCTGTGCGCGAAGTGCGCGCCGAAGAAGGTAGCGGCCTGAAAATTCTACGCAGACCGCTTATCCCGAGGAATGTCGGGATGAGCGGGGGCGGGGCTAGCGCCGATTCCATCAAACGACTGTCTTAAATCCCGCCGCCGGAGATCGAGAACTTGCGGCGGGTGCCGAGGAGTTTCTGCGCTTCGCCGATGGCTTGCGCGGCGCTCTCTGCGAGCTTGAGGCGCGGCTCGGAACGGAGGGCTTCGAGGGCTTCGGTGAGGTGGGCGATGCCTTCGCGCAGCATTACCGGGTCAAAGCGCTTCTCGGCTTTCAGACGGAGCGCGCGGCCGAGCGTGATGTTGGCGGCAATCCAGCGGTCGGGTGCTGCCGAGCGGTTGATCTCGGAGATGGTGGAGCGAGCGATGTCGACCGAACGGTCGATCCACTGATCGTTGCCTGAGAAGGCGAGCTGCAGGGCGCCTGCGGAGCTGTCGTCGACCATTTCCGCGAGCAGGGCCTGATCGGCGCGCGGCTTGTCGGCGAGGATGTTGATCACCGTCTCGACGACCGGTTGCAGGCGCTCGGCGCGGAAGTCCTGAGGCCGGCCGAGGGCGGGGCGGTATTGCTTGGCGGCGGCGTAGGCCATGGCGCGGGCGAGCGCATCATTCCATGCCGATTTCTCGCGCGGCATGGCGAGCGTGATCGGCTGGCGCGGCGGATCGAATGTGTTGGACGGGCGGGCCAGCATGCGGGCAACGCCTTTGGAGCCGCGGGGCTCTTCGGCCCAGAGGATGAGGTCGGCCTCGGTGCGCTTCATCAGCTGGGCTGCGCGCTCATCGCCCTCGAGATTGCCCGGGTAGAAGGTGATGCGGAACGGACCACCGAACATGAAAAGCTTGAGGTGCTTCTCGATCGAGTCGCCGAGGAAAGCGGAGATGGCGCGGCGCCGGCCCTGGCCGCCCCGCACGATCAAGATGCGGGCGCCGACTTCGTCATCGCGGCGGACGCGGGCGGCGAGCGCGCCACGGCGCATCGCGAAGCCGAGACGGATCAGGCCGACCAGCCCCATGACCAGAAGGATCAACCCGCCAACGGCGGCGAGAATCATGCCGATGCCGGCAAGCGCAGGCGCGCCTGACAGGGCCTGTTCAAGCCAGACCCAGCCGTCCTGCAACGTCTTCAGAATGGTGGAGAAAAATTCCATCGATCGGTCCCGCCGCGTGACGGATGCGGCCCTGCAGCATCAATGTCTAAGGGCGTCGCAAATTCCGCGCAATGTCTGTGGGCGCCACACACTGTGGGGAATCGCCCTAACCGCCTTGTCATGAGGCAGCAGCCTCGCCGGTTTGACTGCCGATATGGTTAACGGCGACCGGATTTTGGCGACCCCGGCAGGATTCGAACCTGCGACCTCCGGTTTAGGAAACCGATGCTCTATCCTGCTGAGCTACGGAGTCGGCGGGGGCGTTATGCCTGCAAAACCTGCGGTTCGCCAGCGTGGTTGGCGCGGCAATGCCGGTGCGCCATGCTGTCCGCCAGAGAGGCCGGGGCGGGTGATGGCGGGGGCAGGCGACACGGGGACAGGCAGGCGCGATTGGTCGCGGCGGAGCTTTGTGCTGGCCGGACTGCTTGGGGGGCTGGCGGCGGGGTGCTCGCAGGAGGGGGACCTGGCGGAGGGGGAGGGGGGACGGGTGGCGCGGGTGCTGGACGGTGATTCGCTGGCGCTCGATACCGGGCTGCGGGTCAGGCTGGCCGAGGTGGCGGCGCCGGCGGCGGGCTATGGCGACCGGAAGGACGAGCCCGGGGCGGCTGTGGCGCGGGCGATCATGGAGCGGGCGTCGGTCGGGCGGGAGGCGCGGCTCTGGTATGGCGGGCTGAGCCGCGACCGCTACCAGCGCGCCATCGCGCATGTGATTGCGAAGGACGAGGTCGGCGCGGATGTCTGGCTCAATGGTGTAGCGGCGCGGCAGGGGGCGGCGCGGGTGCGGACCTATCCGGACAACGCCAAGCGGGCGCGGAAGCTGCTGGCGCTGGAGCAGGAGGCGCGGGACGCGAAGCTCGGCCTGTGGGCGGAGGATTACTGGCGGGTGCGCGGGCTCGATGATCTGGGCGATGCGCCGTACTTCGCGATCGTGGAGGGCGTGATTTCGGGGCTGGGCGAGCGGCCGGGCGATGGCGATGCGGTTCTGACGGCCGGCGGGATCAGGCTGGATATGGGCGAGCGGTTGGGCGCGGCGGATGTCGACGTGCGTGTTGGCGCGAAGGTGCGCGTGCGGGGGCGGATCGACACGCGCGCCGTGGAGGCAGGCGGCGCGCCGCTGATCCGTGTGACGCACTGGGCGCAGGTCGAGGTGGTGTGATCACACCGACGGAATTAGTCCTGCTTCTTCCGGGTCGCCGACCATGCGGGTGAGGGAGTTGCGGAGTTTCTGCAGCGCCTGATGTTCGATCTGGCGGACGCGCTCTTTCGAGACGCCCAGTTTCTGGCCGAGGGATTCCAGCGTGACGCCGTCTTCGACGAGGCGTCGTTCGTGGATGATCAGCTTCTCGCGGTCGCTGAGGCGGGACAGCGCTTCGGCGAGCCAGGCGCCGCGCGCGGCGCGGTCGTGAGCGATCATGGTGGCGTCTTCCGGCAACACACCGACATCCGGCAGCATGTCCTGCCATTCAGCGTCGCCCTCTTCGCCGATCGGCGCGTTCAGCGAACGATCCGAAGCTGCGAGGCGCGAGGCCATGTGATCGACTTCGTGTTCCTCGACGCGCAGGGCGAGCGCCACGCGGGTGCGGTTCTCGGGCGAGAGACCGCCATCGCTGGGATCCTGCAGCAGGGCGCGGAGGCGGCGGAGATTGAAGAACAGGGATTTGTGAGCGGCCGTCGTCCCGGTGCGGACGATGGACCAGTTGCGCAGGATGTAGTCCTGCACGCAGGAGCGGATCCACCAGGTTGCATAAGTCGAAAAGCGAAGTTCGCGTTCCGGCTCGAAGCGGGAGGCGGCGAGCATCAGGCCGACATTGCCCTCCTGCACGAGGTCGGACATCGGCAGGCCGTAGTTGCGGAAGCGTGCCGCGATCGCAACGACGAGGCGCATGTAGGCGGTGCAGAGTTCATGCAGGGCGCGCTGATCATGGTTGTCGCGCCAGCGGCGTGCGAGGTCCAGTTCGTGTTCCCGTTCCAGCAGCGGGGCGCTCATGGCGCGCTTGAGGAACTTCCGGTCGGCGTTGGTCGGAGTAGCGTCTGCACGTGCCATATAGCCGTCTCCGATTGCCTCGGGAATGTGACGACGGGCATGCAACGACCATGCGGACAGCAGACCCACGTCTGCCGATTCAAACTCGCGATTCTCAAAACGGTTCCCGCGCCCGTGCGAATTGCACGGACACGGGACCTAGCCAGCTGCGAAGATAGGGCGATTTTTACGCGTGATCAGATGGCAAGCGCTTCGCGCGCGAAGAATTGCGGCATCACATCGATCGCGTCAGCAGCGGCGGCGGCCTGCTCAGCGACATGCGCCTGGACCATCGTGATCTGCTTGTCCGCTTCCTCGCGGGTGAAGACCGATTCCAGCACCAGCCACTCGATCTTGTTGATCTCGAGTTCCGGCTCGTTCGCATAGTTGATCTGACCGTACACCTGAGCGATGCGGTCACGGCGACGGAGCTGGATCTCGGCGATGATGCCGCTGGCGTCGGATCCTTCCAGTATCAGGATTGGCTCGCCCGATGCCTGGAACACCCGGAAGTGGTCGCGAACGAAAACGAAGCCTGTCAGGACGACAAGCGCGGGCGCGAACCAGAGCGCGGTGAACATCTGTGCGCCCTCGACATAGGTCTGGGCGGCGACGGCGGCGACAGCGACCAGTGTCAGCAGGGCGCCGAACCAGAGCTTGGACCAGTCGCGACGGGCAACGAATTTGCGCTGCGGAATGATCTCGAAATAGTCGGTGACCACTTCCCGGACCGAGGATCCGTAACGAAGCGAGTAGTTCAGTTCAGTTTCGCCGAAAGCAAATGTTGCTTCGACGTTGGCACGCGTCTGTTGTTTTCTCATTATCCAATCCCCCTCGAC
Organism: Azorhizobium sp. AG788; assembly: GCA_943371945.1. GTDB lineage: Bacteria > Pseudomonadota > Alphaproteobacteria > Caulobacterales > Hyphomonadaceae > UBA7672. Next base: position 7,822 of record CALRWU020000038.1, on the reverse strand, counting down.
CCATCACCCGGGTCGAAATTATTAACAGCCAGGCTGTTAGCCAATTGGAGAAGCGAGCACTCTTCAAACGGACTCGCCGCTCGAGCGAATCGCTTTAAGGGAAGAACTCGTGTGCGCACGTATGTTGCGCAGCCCGCTGCGTCCGATTCGCGCGATCGATGAATCCAACTCAAGCTGCTTGCGTGTCGGTTGTGTGATCGACCGGCGACGATTTTCATCGACGCTGGGTAAAGCTTGTGGGAATGCGCTGATCCGGCCCCGGCAACGAAAAAGGGCGTCCCGATGGGGACGCCCTTTCCGTTCAAATCGTCCTGTCGAGATCAGGCCGCCCGCTTACTTGCGGAAGGCGCGGGCCTCAAGCGGCCCGCTTGGCGAGCGATTTCGAGAGTTTTTCGACGGCTTCGGCGTGTTTGATGTTTTCGACAGCCGCGAGTTCGCGCGCCATACGATCCAGCGCCGATTCATAGAGCTGACGCTCGGAATAGGACTGGTCCGGCTGGTCGCCAGCGCGGTGCAGGTCGCGGACGACTTCCGCGATCTGGATCAGATTGCCGGAGTTGATCTTGGCTTCGTATTCCTGGGCGCGGCGCGACCACATTGTGCGCTTGATGCGCGCGCGGCCGCCTAGCGTTTTGAGGGCATCGCCAACAATACGCGTGGAGGCGAGGGCGCGCATGCCCGACGAGGCGGCTTTGGCCACCGGAACGCGCAGGATCAACTTGTCCTGTTCAAAGGCGACAACGAACACTTCCAGCTTCATGCCGGCAACCTGCTGAGTCTCGACGCCTGTCACACGGCCGACACCGTGGGCGGGGTAGACAACATGCTGTCCGATGTTGAAGAGTCCTTCGACGAGTTTGGCCGGCTGCTTCTTCGTCATGCGCTGATCACCTCAATGTACTCGCAACTAGTGTCACGAACTCAGTTGCGCTCACCCTAGGGGGTGTGCGGCACGGGTTCATGGCCTGATGCGTTCTGGTTTCGCCCGTCGGCGATCCCCAAGCCTTAGCACAATTGTAAGAAATTTCAACTCGTTGCTACAGCGCTATGGCCGCCAATTGCCTTGCTAACGCAGAGTCGAGCGGCAATTCGCCTCAGTCGCCGGAGCCCGGTTTTTCGGAAAAAAGCGTCGCTAGCTTGCCCTTAACCTTAGCGTAATCGTCAGCGTCGGCCGGTGGCGTCCCCTTGCGGGTAATGTTGGGCCAGACTTTCGCGTATTCGGTGTTCAATTTCAGCCACTTACCGTCGGCGTCGTCTTCCGTGTCAGGAACGATGGCTTCGACAGGGCATTCCGGCTGGCAGACGCCGCAATCGATGCATTCTTCGGGGTGGATGACGAGGAAGTTTTCCCCCTCGTAGAAGCAGTCCACCGGACACACTTCGATGCAGTCCATGTATTTGCAGCGGATGCAGGCGTCGGTGACGATATAGGTCATGGCGGCGGGATCCCAGCTAGGGCCCGCGATGTGTGGCCTTGGCGCGTTAAAGTCAATTGAATGCGCCTATAAGCCGGGCTGAACCTGGGCGGCGCCGCCAAACAGCGCCAGCCAGAGAACCACCACGCCCCAATGGATCACCACCCCCGGCCAGATCGAGCCGGACCGTATCCGCGCCAGCGTGCAGGCGAGGCCCAGCCAGGCAACCAGGCCGAGGAAGGATGCGTCAGTGAATTCGGGCCTCGCGAAGGGCAGGTTCAGGATGACCTGCAGCGGGTGCCAGAAAACGTAGGCGACAAACGAGGTGACGGCGGCCAGCGGAGCGCCGCGCGGCAGCCAGCTGCGGAAGACCAGTTCTTCTGCGAGGGCCGGGAACAGGAAGGCGGACAGGGAGATGGCGCCGACCGTGGCGCGAGGGGCGGGATCGAGCGCCAGCACACCCATCTGGACCGCCCAGATCCCGGCGCCGACCACCAGGAGGAACAGGATCACGCCTTCGATGGCGGCGCGGAGGTCGGGGAGGCGGCGGAGGGAGGCGAGGGTGTTGCTTATGAGGGTCTGTGTCACGCCTTTGGCCTCGTCAGTCATTCCGCTTCACTCACTACGACCGGGCTCCCCAAGCGGCTCATAACACAGTGCGGCTTCGGCCGGGGGGCCGCGTCGTTCCGGCAGGGCGAGAATTCGCACCAGCTTCGGACCTGCGGGGGCCTTGAAGGCCAGTATGTCGCCGGGCTCGACGGGCGTTGCCGGCTTGTCGATGCGGCGGACCAGTCCGTCGCGTTCGATGCGGGCCCCGGAGCGTTCGATCGCCTCGGTGGCGGAGGTGCGCGCCTTGAAGAAGCGCGCGCGCCAGAGGAACACGTCCAGTCTCAACCTGTCTTCAGTCATGAGCCGCCTTTGGTGCGAGGACAGTGGAGGGGCGCCGTTGCTTGCGGCGGCGGCGCTGCTGCGGTTGAGGCCGGGCGGGCTGGTGCGCGATGACGAGATCCGCGAGCGCCGCGAAGGGCCCGGTGGGCGGCGGACCCGTGCGCACGGGCTGTTGCGCGAGCTGGGGCGCGGGCGCGGGGCTACGCTGGGCGGGGAAGCGCCAGAGTTTGACCGCGCCTGTCTCCTTGTCCTTTTCGGCGGGCTTGAGGCCGAGCGCGCGGAGGATGGCAGGGAAGTCGGCGGTGGGGCAGCCGACCTGCGCGGCGAGTTCGGGCGGCACGGCGAAGGCCGACGTCTCCGAGCCGCGGCGGATCTGCGAGAGCGTTCCGGCGAGGCGTTCGGCGAGGTCGGCGCGGACGGCGCGGGGGCCAAGGCGGAGATAGCCGGCTGTCAGCAGCATCGCGTCGGTCCAGCGTGCATCCTTCAGCGGAAAGGAGGATTGCGTCGGCGGCTCGGGCGCGGGGCGGCCGGAGTGGACAGCGCGCAGGGCCAGCACGAGACGGGCGGCGGCGGGCTTGAGCAGGCCAGGCAGCCACGTCGCGACGCGGCCGGTCTTCACGCCAGCCAGGTTGAGCGCTGCACGGTCCTCGGTCGTGAGGTTGAAGGCGGGGCCGCTGTGACGGCGGTCGAACGCGGCGCCGGTTTCGAGCAGCTGGAAGGCAGCGCCTCGGGCGGCGCCGCGCAGGTCTTTCCCGTCGAGCGTTTCGCGGAGAGTCTGGAGTGCAGGGAGCGTGGCCCTGAAGTGATCAGCAAACCAGCGCGTGAGGCGTTCGAGGGCGTCGTCGCGGTCGGAGGCGGCGGCGTCTCGCGCGCCGATGAGGTCGACGCGGGGGCTGTGCCAGTCTGCGCTCGCAACCAGCTTCGCGACGGGGGAGGCGTCGTGGAGGATGGTGAAGTTCGTGGCGTCGAAGGTAAGGTCGGTGTCCGGGGCCTGCGCGATGGACGCGAGGCGGCGCTCGATGATGGGGCGGAGCGACTTCAGGGCGGCGCCGCGCAGCGCGCGTCCGGCCAGCGTCTCGCCCGCCGCTTCGGCGTGGAAGACGAGGCCGTCGAGTTTGCCGACAAGGTGGCCGCCAATGGAGATTTCCCCTGCCGGGCCGATCTCGGCTGGCGGCTCTTCGGTGGAGTTGAGATGCTTCAGCAGCGCCGAGGTGCGGCGGTCAACGAAGCGGCTCATCAGCGCCTGGTGGAGTGCGTCCGACAGGCGGTCCTCGATCTCGCGCGTGCGGCCGCGCCATGTCTCGGCGTTCTGCAGCCAGTCGCCGCGATTGGCCGCGTAGGTCCAGGTGCGGATCTCGGCGAGCCGGTGCTGCAGGTTGTCGATCTCGCCTTCGGTGCGGTTGAGGCGTTCGACCTGCGCATACATCCATTCGTCGCCGATGCGGGCGGAGGGTTCCGCGAGCTTTTCCACGAGCGTCTGCACCAGCTTGAGGTGGGCGTCGGGGCCATATTTGCGGAAGTCGGGCAGGGTGCAGAGGTCCCACAGGCGGCGGACGTGGGCCGGCGAGCGGGCGGCGCGTTTCACGTCCGGATCGGCGGCGAGTGTGGCGAGCGTGGTTTCGTCGAGCGCTTCGGGCGCGCGGCGCAGGATCACATCCGGGGAGGATCGGCGGAGCGACGCCAGCAGGCCATCGACGCTCGACCAGTCGAGGTTCGAATTGCGCCAGTTGAGATACTCGACCGGATCGAACTGGTGATTGACGATGCGGTCGATGGTTTCTTCCTCGAACTGCTCGCAGTCGGCGGTTTCGCCAAATGTGCCATCGTCGCGAAAGCGGCCAGCGCGGCCGGCGATCTGGGCGAGTTCATCGGCGCGCAGGAAGCGCCGCTGACGGCCATCGAACTTGCGCCGCGAGGCGAATGCGATGTGGCCAACATCGAGGTTGAGGCCCATGCCGATCGCGTCAGTGGCGACGATGTAGTCGACCTCGCCCGATTGATAGAGTTCCACCTGCGCGTTGCGTGTGCGAGGGCTGAGCGCGCCCATGATGACGGCGCAGCCGCCGCGCTGACGCTTCAGCAGTTCGGCGATGGCGTAGACTTCTTCCGACGAGAACGCGACGATGGCCGAGCGCTTGGGCAGTTTGGTGATCTTGATCGGGCCTGCGTAGGACAGCTGCGAGAAGCGTTCGCGGCGTTCGCCATCGATGTTGAGGTCGAGACGCTGAAGCGCGGGACGCATGGTGTCGGCGCCGAGCAGCATCGTCTCGTGGCGTCCGCGCGCGTGCAGGATGCGATCGGTGAAGACGTGGCCGCGATCCGGATCCTGCGCGAGCTGGATCTCGTCGATCGCCATGAAGTCTGCGCCCTCGGACACCGGCATGGCTTCGACGGTGCAGGCGAAGTAGCGAGCGCCTTCGGGGCGGATGCGTTCTTCACCCGTAATCAGCGCACAGGCCTTGGGGCCTTTCTCCTTCACCATGCGGTCGTAGATCTCGCGCGCGAGCAGGCGCAGCGGCAGGCCGATCATGCCGCTGCCGTGGGCAAGCATCCGCTCGACCGCAAGGTGTGTCTTGCCGGTGTTGGTGGGGCCGAGAACGGCCCGAATACGCTGGTTTTCGCTGGCGGCCAGTTGCGGCGCTCCCGATGCTAAGGCGATCAGGCGATCGTGAGACGGCGCACGCGAACGTGCGGCTTCTTCTGATCAGCGAGGGGAGCGATCGGGCGCCAGCGCATGTCCGTTTTTCCCCGGGGACGCGGTTCGGTCCTGAATCAAAGGGTGGGGGCGAGCGGGCGTTGGGTCAACAGGTGAGGCTGTGGATTAGTGGCGGGCCGGGTGGAAGTCGTGTGAACTCACAACCTTGCGTGCGTCGGAGCCAGATCCTACGAGCGGGGATGAGGCGCGATCGCCGGAGGAGTCGCCATGAATCGCAGGCGTATGCTGGTCTCTGGTTTCAGCGCCGCCGCGTTCGCGACGGCGGGTTGTGTCAGCGCCGATCCACCGCCGGTCGATACCGATTTCCTGCGACAGGCGCGTGACCTGTTGAGGGCCACCCCAGCCATCGACATTCACGCGCATCCGGGGCGCACGTTCGGCCGTGATGCGACGGATCTTTCGCCAGCGCTCAAGATCATGTCGGCCGGCGGGGCGACGGAAGATCGTGCGCTTGCGGATATGCGCGAAGGGCAACTCGCGGGCGCAAGCTTTGCGGTGGTGGCCGATGTGCAGGTGCTGAACGTGGTCGCCGGTGGCGGTCTGGGCGCGGCGCGGGACTTCAAACCCGGCGAGGCGCGCGCGAGCTACGAGCGGCAAATCGCCAACATGCATCGTGTGCTGCCCGAGGTGGGCGTGACCTTCGTGAAGGAGCCGGGAGATTTCCGCCGCATCCAGTCAAAGCAGGGCGTCGGCGCATTTCTGACCGTGGAGGGCGCGGACTTTCTCGCGGGCGACATTTCGAATGTCGCAAAGGCCTTCAACGACGGTGTGCGGTCGATCACGCTGGTGCATTACCGCCCGAACGAGGTTGGCGACATCCAGACCGCGCCGGCCGTTACGGGCGGCTTGGCGCCCTTCGGCGCGGAGGTGATCCGCGAGATGGAGCGGCTGGGCATGGTGGTCGATCTCGCCCATGCCTCGGAGGCGACGGTGGCGGCCGCGATGAAGGTCTGTACGCGGCCTGTGATGTGCTCGCATACGCACGTCAACGGGCATGGGGCCACGCATCCGCGCTTTATCAGTCCGGAAATGGCCAGGGAGATTTCCAGTCGAGGCGGGGTGATCGGGGCTTGGCCAGCCGGCATCGGAATGACCACGCTAGACGAGTATGTCGGGCGGATCATCGACCTGGCCGAAACCCTGGGACCGGAGCATGTCAGCCTGGGCACCGACATGGACGCCAATTTCCAGCCCGTGATGACCAGCTACAGGCAATTGCCCGAGCTGGTCGCGGGACTCCTGAAACGCGGATATGGGACAAAAAACGCGGCCGGTTTCGTGGGAGGGAACTTCCTGCGGGTTTATGAGGCGGTCTGGGCAGGCCGCCGAAGGTAGTCAGGCACGGTTGCGCCGCTTGGGCCGGATGCCCTGCCGCCATTCGAGAACTTGACAGTCCGGGCCGGCCCCACTAATCACCCGCCTTCGCTTTCAGCGCAGGGCCGAAAGCCCCGTTTTACGGGCTTTTTCGACCTTGCAGACGACCTTAGGAAAGGTGGGCCATGTCCCGCATCTGTGAACTTACCGGCAAAAAACCCATGGTTGGCAACACTGTCAGCCACTCGAACATCAAGACAAAACGGCGCTACCTGCCGAACCTGGTCAATGTGACGGTTCATTCTGACGCGCTCGGCCAGTCCTATGCGGCGCGCGTTTCGGCGTCTGCCCTGCGCACGATCGACAAGCGCGGCGGCCTCGACGGCTTCCTTGCCAAGTCCAAGGACGAGCAGCTCTCGCCCAAAATGCTCAAGATCAAGAAAGAGATCGCGAAGAAAGCCACGGCAGCCTAACTGCCGCTTTCCTCAGCGCCTGGTTTCTGAAACCCTTCGCCGGCAACGGCGAGGGGTTTTTCATGCGTTCTGTTCTGGCTGCGGTCGCGGTGATGGCGCTTGTGGCGGGGTGCGGCCCGACCGCGCCGGCCAATCCGCCTGACGCAATCTTCTTTGGCGGCACGATTTATACCGGCGTCGATGGCCAGCTGCCCGCGACGGCCGTGAGCGTGAAGGATGGCCGGATCGTCGAAGTTGGCGCTCAGGAAGAGCTGCTGAAGTCCGCCGGCGACAAGACCGAGAAGGTCGATCTCGGCGGCGCGTTTCTCTATCCCGGCTTCACCGATGCTCATGCGCACCTCTATGGCATCGGCGAGCGCGAGCAGACGCTGGATCTGGACGAGATCACGTCGATCGCGCAGCTGGCGGCCGTGGTCGGCGAGGCGGCGAAGACGAAGCCTGCCGGACAGATGCTCTATGGGCGCGGCTGGATCGAGACGCACTGGCCGGAGGCGCGCTTTCCCACCCGGCAGGACATTGATGCGGTTACGGGCGACCGGCCGACGCTGCTCGAGCGTGCCGACGGTCATGCGCTGCTGGCCAATACGGCGGCGCTGAAGGCTGTCGGGCTCGATGGCAAGCCGAAGGCGCAGCCGAGCGGCGGGCGTATCGAATTGGGCGCGGACGGCCTGCCGACGGGCATGCTGATCGACAATGCGATGGCGCCGATGGCGGCGCTCGCGACGGCGCCCTCGGAGGCGCAGGTCAAGGAGACCTTCGCCAAGGGCATTGCGCGCGAGATTGGTCTTGGCTGGACGGGCGTGCACAGCATGTCTGTGGCGGGCGCGCACGTGCCGATCCTCAATGCGATGGACGACGCCGGCGAGATGAAGCTGCGCGTCTACAACGCAGTGGATGGCAGCGATTTCGACAAGGTGACGTTTGGCGCAAGCAAGGGCGGGCTCGTCACGACGCAGGCCGTAAAGCTCTACATGGATGGCGCGCTGGGCTCGCGCGGGGCGCTGCTCTCGGCGCCG
>CALRWU020000037.1:0-12954 GCA_943371945.1 Azorhizobium sp. AG788 | reverse complement strand
TCGATCCCGATTTTGAGATTCAATACATCGACATCGGTAACGTGGACTCGTCAGGGACGGTCCATGAGATCGCGACCTTTCGCTTCGAGGCCGCACCAAGCAGGGCACGGCGCATTGTCAGGGACGGCGACGTCATTATCTCGACGGTTCGCACCTACCTTCAAGCCATTGCCCCGATTGCGTCGCCTCCGGACAATCTGATCGTCTCCACAGGCTTCGCCGTTATCAGACCGCGCCCAGGCGCGCTCAATGCAAAATTCTGTCGCTATGTGCTTCGTGAACCGACCTTCCTCGCCGAGGTGGAGATGCGCTCGACCGGCATCAGCTATCCGGCCATCAATGCATCCGAGGTAGGGGACATCGCCATCCCTTATCCACCCTTGTCAGATCAAGGTTTGATTGCAGATTTCCTCGAAGCAGAATCCAACCATATCGACGCCCTAATCGCAGCCAAGCAGCTTCTGCTCGATCTGCTGAACGAGAAGCGGAGAGCGGTTGTCGCGGAGGCGATCATGCGCGGGCTGAACCCGGCCGCAACCTTGCGCCCCTCCGGAATCGACTGGCTCGGTGACATCCCCGCACATTGGGAAATGAAACGGAGCAAATGGCTTTTCGAAGAGCGCGACGAACGGAGCACGGACGGGTCTGAGATCCTGCTGTCCTTGCGCATGGAAAGAGGGTTGGTGCCGCACAATGATGTATCCGAAAAGCTAACTCGCCCTGAAGAGCTGATCGGCTACAAGAAAACTTCAGTCGGCCAGTTGGTGGTCAATAGGATGCGTGCTGCCACAGGGCTGATCGCGGTTACGACGCAAGATGGCCTTGTCAGCCCGGACTATGCAGTGTTTTGGCCATCACTAGAAATCTCGGCTGACTATTATGTTCATATGTTCAAAACGCCTTTGTTGCAGGCCGTATTCCGTTCGGAGTCGACTGGGCTTGGCACTGGTTCGCAGGGCTTTCTGAGGCTCTATTCGGAAAACTTCCTGGCGCTCTGGTTCCCATATCCGCCACTCGACGAACAACACGAGATCGTCCGTCACATCGCCACCAAAACCGCCAAGATTGACCGTTTGCGCGCCGCCACCGAACATTCCATCACGCTCTTGAAGGAACGCCGCGGCGCGCTGATCGCCGCCGCTGTCACCGGCCAGATCGATACTCTGGAAGCGGTATAGTCATGCGGATACGCGAACTAACGCTTCAGAATTACCGGGCTTTCGGCGAACGGCGTACCTTTCCATTTTCCAGCAACTTCACCGCCATCGCAGGGGTCAACGGTCGCGGTAAGACTTCACTCCTCGACGGACTTGCGCTTCTTGCCTCGCGCATCCTGCCGCACATTTCGCCCGCCCGTAGCGGCTACCGCTCGCTGGGCGCGATGGACCTGCACGATGGACATGGACGTTTGTCGTTATCCATGAAGATCACCTGTGGGGACATACCGATCGAGTTCGGTGTCACGCTCCAAGAAGGCTCCAAGACAGCAAAGGTCACAAAGCTTTCGCCGGGCGTGAAGACCGCAGCCCGCAACGTGTATGGTGACCCAACCCGAGCCAACGACGCTGCACCCTTGGTCGTCTATTTTACGACCGATCGGGCAGGATACCGGCTTCCCAAGAAGCTACCGGCGGAAGTACCGCGCGGACAGGCTGCTGCCTATGCGGGCGCGTTGTTCAACAGAACGGTGAATTTTCGGGACTTCATGGCACGCTACCGCAGCGCGATTGCCCTTCAAGAAGAAGTAACCCGTTCCAACCCCAGTTATCTGGGAGATCGCGCTGTTGCAGCTATTTCAGATGCCCTGTCGATGTTCTTAGGCGGATTTCGAAACCTGCGCGTCCAAGAATCGCCTCTGCGGTTGTTGATCGACAAGGGCGGCCAGAGCTTTGACCTTTCACAACTCTCCGATGGCGAACGGTCATTCCTGGCTCTGATCTGTGACCTCGGCAGGCGTCTCGCGCTGGCGAACCCCGATCTCTCTAACCCATTGCACGGTGCTGGCGTCGCGTTGATCGATGAACTCGAATTGCATCTTCATCCCAGGTGGCAAAGGGAAGTGCGTGATAAGCTTCTCGCCACGTTCCCGAATGTGCAATTCGTGGCGACCACGCACTCGCCCTTCATAATTCAATCTTTGAAGCCAGGCGAGTTGATCAATCTCGATCCCGACGAGTTCGCCGAGTACTCCGACAAAAGCATCGAGGATATTTCCGAAAACGTTATGGGCGTCGACCTTCCACAGAAGAGCAAGCGTTACTCCGACATGATGGCCGCCGCCGAGGAGTACTTCTCACTGGTTCGACAAGCACGGCCAGACCGGGGACTTTTGGCAAATGCTCAGGCTCGGCTAAACGAGTTGTCTGTTCCGTTTAGCGACGACCCCGCATTTCAGGCCCTCTTGAAGTTAGAGCGGGAAACGAGAGCGCGCGGGGGTGGCGATGCGACCAGTTGAGCGTGGGGCGGCTCCGCAAGCTTATGTGAACTATCGGGATGCCTACCCTCACTTGGTGGCGAGGGTGGGTGATTATTGCAGCTATTGCGAACGCCAGATCGAAACGCATCTCGCAATCGAACATGTCCAGCCCAAGGACCCTGTGCCCGCGCTCGCTAATGATTGGGCCAATTTTCTGCTGGGCTGTGTGAATTGTAATTCGACCAAAGGTGACACGGCTGTCGCTTTGGCTGATTTCTTTTGGCCGGACAGTGACAACACTATCGCCGCCTTCGAATACCAGGCCGGAGGCATGGTCAAACCGCGAACAGGTCTTCCGGTGCGGTTGCGAGACAAAGCCAACGCCACACTTCGGCTTGTTGGTTTGGACAAATATCCCGGCAATCCCGAACCTCCTAGACGTCCGACGAGTGCAGACCAAAGGTGGCTGAGACGTTTCCAAACTTGGGAAACGGCAGAGTGGTGCCGGAAGCTGCTGGCGGCGAACGACTCTGATGAAGTACGAAATCTAGTGGTGGAGGTAGCGAAGGGGCGCGGCATGTTTTCGATCTTTTGGACAGTGTTCGAAGGTGACGTGGATCTTCGTCGACGCCTTCGCCAAGCATTTCTTGGAACAGCATCCGGCTGTTTCGACGCGAGCGAGAACGTGCAGCCCCGTGCCGGAGGCCAGATCTAGCGATGAACCACGCCCGGCATTCGGAAGGCGCGTTCGAGACGGTCATAGAAGCAACTATGCTTGCCAATGGCACAGCGCCGGAACCCGCGGCTGGCTTCGACCGCGAGCGAGCAATCTTCCCGGAGACCGTGCTGGCGTTTATCCGCGAAACCCAACCAAAGGAATGGAAAGCGCTTGAGGCGCTCCACGGCGACAAGACCGGCGCGCAGATCTTGATCGATCTTACTAAGTGGATGGATCGAGAAGGTTCACTCGCAACCTTGCGCCACGGCTTCAAGTGCTATGGCAAGACCCTACGTATCGCTTTCTTCAAGGCCGCTCATGGGCTCAACCCGGAGCTTGAGGCGCGCTACGCGTCAAACCGCGTTGGCATCACCCGGCAGTTGCGCTTCTCGAAGGCGTCGGAGAAGTCGTTGGATGTGGCGCTCAGCGTCAACGGCATTCCGGTCGCCTCGGTGGAACTCAAAAATCCCATGACAGGGCAGACCGTCGAGAACGCCTTGCGCCAGTATCGCAATGATCGCGACCCGCGCGAGCCGATCTTCGAGTTCAAGCGGCGCATGCTGGTCCATTTCGCCGCCGATACCGACAGCGTTTTTATGACCACGCGGCTGGCGGGACAGGCCACCCACTTCCTGCCCTTCAACAAGGGTAGCAGCGGCGGCGCGGGCAATGCGCCCGATCCGAAAGGGCGAAGCTATCGCACGGCCTATCTCTGGGAAGACGTGCTGCAACGGGACAGCCTGCTCGATCTGCTCGCGCGCTTTGTGCATCTGCAAGTCGAGGACAAGCGCGACGATCAGGGCCGCAAGGTCAAGAAAGAGACGTTGATATTCCCACGTTATCACCAGCTTGAGGCGGTTCGCTCGCTGGTCGACCAGGCGCAGCGGGAGGGTGCAGGCCACAACTATCTGATCGAGCACTCGGCAGGCAGCGGGAAGAGCAACACCATCGGCTGGCTCACACATCGGTTGGCGTCTCTGCATGACGACAAGAACAACCGCGTCTTTGACAGCGTGATCGTGATTACCGATCGGGTCGTGCTCGACAAGCAGCTTCAGGATACGATCTACCAGTTCGAGCACAAGCATGGCGTCGTGCAGAAAATCGATGAGAGTTCACGCCAGCTTGCCGAAGCGCTCGAAAGCGCGGTACCGATCATCATCACCACTTTGCAGAAGTTCCCCTTCGTCTCACGACAACTCGCGAAGATGGCGGAAGAGCGCGGCGAACCTGATGGCGGCGTGCTGAAGACACGGCACTGCGCAGTGATCATCGACGAGGCGCACAGCTCGCAGGGTGGCGAAACGGCGACCGACTTGAAGGAGGTTCTCGGCGGCCAGAGCCTCCGAGAAGAAGCCGCGAAATACATGGCAGAGAACGACGAAGAGGATGTCGAAGAACTCTACCGCTCGATGGCGAAGCGCGGGCGGCAGGCGAATTTGAGCTTCTTTGCATTTACCGCGACGCCGAAACACAAGACTTTCAAGGTCTTCGGGCGCAATGATCAGCCCGCTCATCGCTACACCATGCGGCAAGCCATCGAGGAAGGCTTCATCCTCGACGTTCTGAAGCACTACACGACCTACGGCACCTATTTCCGGCTCCTCAAGGCGAGTGAGGGTGATCCAAACGTCGAGCGGAAGAAGGCTGCGCGCGCGCTGGCGCGTTTCCTCAAGCTGCACCCGCACAATATTGGCCAAAAGACAGAGGTAATGATCGAGCACTTCCACGCCGCGACCCAGCACAAGATCGGTGGCCGGGCCAAAGCGATGGTGATCGCGGGCTCTCGCCTCGAAGCAGTCCGCTACAAGCAGAGCTTTGACCGCTACATCAAAGAGAAGGGCTACGCGATCAAGTCGCTGGTAGCTTTCTCCGGCGTTGTCACAGACGACAAGCTGCAGGATGTTACCTACACTGAGGAAGGTATGAACCTTGGCGTCCGTGAGAAGGAATTGCCGGAGGTTTTTGCTACTCAGGAATATCAGGTGCTGCTCGTTGCCGAAAAGTACCAAACGGGTTTTGATCAACCCCTGCTGCACACGATGTATGTCGACCGGCGACTCGCGGGCATCCAGGCGGTGCAGACGCTCTCCCGCTTGAACCGTATCCATCCATTGAAGGAAGACACGTTCGTCCTTGATTTCGTCAACGATCGCGACGAAATCCGCGAGGCGTTCAAGACCTATTTTGAAGGCGCGGATGTCGGCGAAAACGTCGACCCTGCTCGTATGTACGAGATCAAGAGCGAACTCGATGCCGATGGCATCTATGTCGTCGCCGACGTTGAGCGCTTCAGCGCAGTCTATTTCAAACCGCGCCAGCGACAGAGCCCGAACGATCATCAACTGATGAATGCCGCGCTCGATCCTTGCGTGGGCCGCTTCAAGGAACTTCAGCAGCAAAAGCCCGACGAGGCCGAGCTGTGGCGCGGCAAGTTAATGGCCTTCTGTAGCCTCTATGGCTTCCTGAGCCAGATCATTCCCTATCAGGATACGGAGCTCGAACGACTATATGTTTTCCTGCGCCACCTCGCGACAAAGCTGCCGAAGCGCGGAGCCGGGCCGTCTTACCAATTCGATGATGAGGTGCGGCTTGAATACTATCGACTTCAGAAGATCAGCGAAGGCTCGATCAGCCTGAGCGTTGGACAAGCCAACAGGCTAGACGGTCCAGCGGAAGTGGGGACCGGTGTCCTTCATGAAGAAGCAGTTCCGCTCTCGCGGCTCATAAATGTTGTTAACGACCGCTTTGGGACCGACTTCAATCAGGCTGACCAGCTATTTTTCGATCAGATCGTGGAAGCAGCCATCGCTGACGCAGCACTTAAGCAGGCCGCAGTGGTGAATCCTGGAGACAAATTCGAACTGGTGTTCAAGAACTTGCTTGAGGCATTGTTTGTCGAGCGTATGGACCAGAACGAAGAAATTTTCGCACGCTTCATGAACGATAGGTCGTTTCAGCAGGTAGTGACTGGTTGGCTCTCGTCGGAAGCGTATCGGAAGTTACGCTCGTCAGCGCCGCGCGCGTCGGACGAGGATGCTGCGGAAGACTCCTGATCCACGGCAGTCCGAACTTCGTTGCGAAAGGGTGCGCGCACTTCTTCCCGACCTAACGCTTACGCTGCCCCGTCATGGGGGCGCGTATGCGTATAGGGGTATAAGGGGTTGACGCGCGCGAGGGATAGCGCGGGGTTAGCGAGGGGATAGCGCGACCCTATCCGGGCTCCACAATCGACAGGTATGTACGGTCGTGTCCGCTCACCCTTCGCTTAAGCACCGTGATCCGCTTGGCACGTAGAAGCCGGTTCATCGAGTCGGCCAGCGTCCGCTTGCTGACCTTCAAACGCCGCGCTTCCTCATCCTTGGCGAAGACCGTAGGCGCGCACGTCGGACCGCCCGCCGCGTTCACGTAGCGACCCTGAGACGTGTATTGGTCCAAAAGGTCGAGGAACAGCCCGTCCACGTCCGTTCCAGCCTCCGCGACACCTTCAACGGCCACGAATGCCCCGGCGCGCCATCGCATCTCGACGCGCTTACCGAGCGGACCCCGGTTGTTCTTCATCACCTCTAGGACGCGTTCGTCACGGTCAGCATCTTGACCGACGGGGCGCGTCAGATAGAGCCGCGCCCGAACCGAGTTGTTCCAGTGTGTTGACCCGGACAGGCCCGAACCGCTTTGCATGCCGCTTACGCTTGGGTGCGACAGGATAAGCACCGTGCAGCCGGTAGCGTGGCAGAGCACCCTCAGCCTGGCTATGAACCAACGAACCTCCGATCGCACCACTTCGTTACCGCCGAAGTAGTCCGCCGCACTATCCAAGACCACGAGCGCGGGACGGATTTCCTCAACCCGCGCTGCTACAGCGTCGTACAGCGCCGTCGTGTTCAATCCGCTGCCCCGCGCTCCCGGCGTGACTAATTGCGGGTCCAAGTCAGCCATGGGCGCAATGTGCAGGTCCGTCAGCTTATCCAAGCCGTCCGTTATGCGTGTCAGGCGACGGTGTATCTCCGCCGTCTCGTCTTCGGCAGACAGATAAAGCGCCGGACCTTTCGGAACGAACGTACCAAGCCATTGCCCGCCCTTCGCGACCTCGACGGCGAGTTGCAGCGCAAGCAGCGATTTACCCAAGCCGCCGTCACCTGACAGCAAGACGGGCTGTCCCGCCGGGATCAGGTCACGGGCCAACCATTCCTGTTCCGGTATCGGCTTACCGGCCAATGACGACGCGGGGAACGTCTCAAAGCCTGAAACGCGCGGGGCGATGCCTGGGTGAGTTTGTCGGAACGGCGCTGGCATATTCGCAAGCATCTTTTGTAAGTCACGCTCGCGGCGGCGCTCCGCCCCTTTGATCGATCGCGGGATATCATTGAAAGCTTTTTCCCAGCGACGCGCGGTATCCTCTTTCGCCGCGCTTTCCTGCATAGCGGCTTCAATGTCTTCTCGCGGCTCACCCAGCATTGCGAGGAAGTTGATTGGCCGATGAAGTTCTTCGCCCGACGCTATGTCTTCGTACGCCGCTTCGCGATTGTAACCCGATGCGCCTGTCGCGTTCCCGCCGGGGCGTCCAATCTCGGGAAGACCGTTCACCTGATCAACCGTGACGCCATCAAAGAGCCGATAGTCAAATACGACCCCAGCGACGCGCCCGGCATAGAAGGCTTGAGACAGGTTGAAGCTTTCGTCGGAAGCGATACCGCCTAAAACGCCGTTGATGCGCGCAAGATACCTCTCCCGTTCGTGCGGGGCCATCTCGCGACTAAACGGGAACAGTCCGCGCCAACGCGGCTTCTCAGGCGTGTGCGACGCCGTCGTGTAGAAAAGGCACTTGATACCTAGCCGCTTGAATGGCTCCGCGCCTTCATCAAGCGTCATTTCCTCCAAGTCATAATCGAACTCAACTCCGGTTGCCCCGATGAAGTTGTCATTGGTCCGAAGGCAACCCGTGGCGGTGTTGGCGACATGATCGCCATACGCGCCTAGCTTCACCCAAGGCAGGTTATCCTTGTGCGGCACGGGCGGCGCGTTAATAATTTGGGCGCTGAACTCATCAAACGAAACGTCGACTTCGCTTTTCGTTCGCGCGGTTTTGTCGTTGAAAAAGGTGACGCGCATTACGCGTCCGCCTTGGCTTGTTTGGCTTTGCAGTCGGCCAACCAACGCTCGCGACGTTCGTTGAATCGCTCCGTGTAAGCGTCGAGCGACGGCCAGACCCCGTCGCAGTTTTCCACGTGCCCGTCAGGGAACAGGTACGCGACGTTTTCCGAGTTGCTTGCTATTTCCGGTCCGCAATCTAGCGACACACCGATCGGAAATCCGCCGCCGCCCGTGCGCCACGCCAGCACCGTCGGGCCGATTTTGATTGTTGGTCTGTACGGTGAAACGTCTAGAACGCGGATGCCGGGTGACGCGGGAACGTAGGAATAGAGGCCTTTGACAGTTTCCCACTCGTCTTGATCAACACACGCTTTCGCGCCTGAACGTAGTGTCAGTTCGACTTCATTGTTTGCATAGTCGTATGTGACGGATTCAACGTCGCTCGATTGAACGATTTCGCGGTTAGTGGATTCGATAAACCTGCGCATTAGATTTGCTTTCGTTGCATGCGCGGACGTGCGCACCAAAAAAAGAGAACCTGAAATTTGCGCGTCGTGTTTTTAGAAAGGGGGTTTAGAAGGGGGGAACGCTCGCCGGATCGTAGAAATTCGCGTGAAGCGTTCCATTTGGCCGTTTCCGCTTTTTGGATTTCGGTTCACGAGCTTCGGGTTTCCGCTTTGCGACCCTCGTTGCGTGGCGAAACTCGTAAGCAAGCTCATCCGCTAGCGTCCATTCTTTAGTCGCCCAGCCGTCTAGCGTTTTGACCAGCCTGTCACATTGCTTGTCAGTTTGCGGCGGATTGACCCCGTAATCCGCGCAAGTCTCGCGCATGGCGTCACGTTTGGTCATGCCCGGCTTGCTTTTGTATTCGCGGTAGGTTTCTCCGACGGCGCTTGGCGGCTCGTCCCAGTCGCGGTTTGAAACTCCCGTCGGACGACCTACAGGCTTTTCAGTTTTTGGGAGGCGGTCGGCGTGGCGCACCTTGCGGCCAATAGCGGCGTCAGCGCGAAGCGGCGCAATCGCAACCGTGGTCATAGCGTTGCCAACGCTCAACACGTACGTGGTGCGCGTCGCCGGATCGCTCCACATGCGCTTGTCGGCTTCGTCCTGTTCCGCCGCGAACCAATCCGGCAGCGGTTCGTCTTCCGTTGTGTCAGGCCATGGTGTCGTCTTTCTCATAAACCATTCGAGCAATGGGCGTGCCACGGCGGTGCAATTAACTGCTCTTCTTTTGCCACCCCCGAGTAGCGCGACGAATACGTTAGGGCAGGGACCGCAATCTTTACGTAACTAAGCCGTTGAATTCGCGAGAAGATGGCTCGGACTTTTAATCAGCGGGTCGCAGGTTCGATTCCTGCCCGGCTCACCAAGAGACTTCGGACAATAAAGTTGGAACGCGCGCACTTGCGCCGCGCTCCTTCTTTGTCTGTGATCAAGTAGGCTATCAATGGATATGGAAGCAGCGAGACCAGCGCCTCAATGGTTGCTGCTCTGCGCCGCCTGAGCAAGTCGGGCGGGCTTGTCGAGGGCCAGGATGCCGAGGCCGTAGATTGGGTCGCGGCCGGGAGCGCCTGCATCTTCGGCAAACTCGGCGAGCAGGCTGTCGAGCGACCGGCCTTTGCGGCGCTTCTGTTCGCCGGCAATCATCGCCGTGACATGAGGCGCTGCATACGATGTGCCCACTAGTTCGCCACCCTTGGCCGTCGGCGACACCTCGAAGCCGAGTGCCGCGATGTCTACGTGGGCGCCGCGTCCAGCATATAGATAGGGCTTGCCGCTGCTATCGACCGCCGACACGCCTATGACGCCGTCGTAGGCGGCGGGGAAGGCGGGTGGGGCGGCGGGGCCTTCGTTACCGACCGCCGCAACGACAACCATGCCGGATTTGAGAGATTGCGAGACGGCGCGCTGAAGCGCGGGGTGATCGGGTCCGGCGAGGCTGAGGTTCACGACGCCGACACGGGCTGTGACGAGACGGTCGAAAGCGAAGACCAGAGCGGCCACATCTGCCGCCCCTTTACCGGTCTGACCGCGCATGACGTCCAGCAGGATCAGGCGATCGGGCTCGGCGCTGTAGGCATTGGCAAGATCACGCAGGACGATTCCTGCAACAGCATCGCCGTGGCCAGCCATGGCCGGCTTGTCCACAAGGCGCTCGACCTTCCAGGCGCCAATCGTGTCGGCCGAGAACCCGTCGATCAGGCCGATCGATGTCGTCTTGTTTCTCTCGTGCTTCACCGGCGACGGCGGGGCAGGGACATCTTGTTGCTGATCTACCGGAACCTTGCCGGTGGCGCGGTAAAGGTAGTTGTAGCCTGAGGCGGATGCAGGCTCGCTGGTGCGCAGCAACTCAAGCGCCTGGTTCGATGTCACGCCTTCAGGACGGCGCAGGCGGGCCACCACGGCGCCGATCGATTCCAGCGGGCGCTGCTCGATGATGCCGAAGCCTAGCGACTGCGCGCGGCTGACCAGACCGGCGTCGTCCGACATGACGACCAGCTCGCCCTCGCGGTAGGGATTGCCAGCTTCGTCATTCTCGACCGGGATGATACCGAACTTCTGGTCGTGACCCGAGCCCTTGTTGTTGTCGTCGTCACTGTCGTCGTCATCGTCGCCGCTCTCGTTGGAGCCGGAGTTCGAGCCGGACGAGTCATCGTCTCCGCTGTCGCCACTGCCTCCGCTTGAACCAGACGAACCATCGCTGCCGCTATCACCGCTCTCGTTGGAGCCGGAGGTCGAGCCGGATGAGTCATCACCGCCGCTACCACCGCTCGTACCGGAGTCACTTCCGGAGAGCCATTCCTCTCCAGCGTCGTCCGATCCCGAGGATGACTCTGTCGAGCCGGACTGGTTGCTGTCGCCATCCTCGCTGGTCGACCCGCCGCTGGACGATGTCGCTGGCTGGCTCTTGGTCGTTTCGGTCGAGCTCTCGGACGGATCCAGCGAAGCGAGCTCGACCTTATCGCCGTCACTCGTCTGACGATCGCTGTCATTGCCACCGTCCTTGTCAGCGGCACGATTATCGCGATCGCGGCTGTCCTTCATATCGCGTTCGGCTGCGCGTTCGGCAGCTTCAGCTGCTCGCTCCGATGCCTTTGCCGCGCGTTCAGCTGCCTTCTCGGCGCGGTCGATAGCTTCCTCCTCCGGGGGCTTGGCGAGCGCCTGCCCGGATAGTGTCAGGGCGAGCCCAGCCACTGCAAGAAGTGTTAACCAACGCGCGTTCATTGCCTGTAAGAATACACTTTTTGCTGCTTCGATGCGAACCGAATATTTCATCTCCGCATGAGAATATCTGCGGGTTTGTGGCGTTGTCCGGATAAGACTGCATGGGTCAGGGCGATAACAAGTTCAGAATTGAACTGCGCTCGCTTATCCCGAGGCTCAGGCGGTTTGGACATGCCCTAACGGGATCTGCCGACGATGGCGACGATCTCGTTCAGGATGCCTTGGAAAAGGCCTTGTCCCGAGAGGCGCAGTTTAACGAAGGCACCAGGCTGGACAGCTGGATGTACAAGATCATGCAGAACGCCTGGATCGACAAGAAGCGATCCGCCGCTCGCCAGCGGTTGGTGGTTCAGCCGATGGACGACGACACGAATGCAATTGGCGAGGACGGACGGGACAGTTTCGACTCCCGGATCAATCTTCGCCAGGTACGCGAAATGATGGAGCGCCTGCACGTCGACGAGCGGTCGGTGTTGGCGCTGGTTTCGATCGAAGGGCAGACCTATCAGCAAGCCGCCGAGACACTCGGCATCCCGATCGGGACGGTGATGAGCCGTCTGGCGCGGGCCAGAAACAAGCTGCTGTTGCTGCTCGAGGGACTGAACCCCGCTCCCAGGGAAACTGAGCAATGAGCATGGTCACGGACGAAATGATCACTGCGTGGCTGGACGGCGAAGTTTCGCCGCAGCAGCGCCAGGAGATCGAAGAAGCAGTCGCGGCCTCGCCAGAGCTCGGCCGCCGGGTTGCGCGCTTGTCGCAGATGGATCGGATGCTGGCCCCGGCTTATGCGGCGACCCTGAAAGCGCCGATCCCGAAGCGTTTCGAGTCGATCCTTGCCCGTCCGCGTGCATCGGCATGGAGCCTGTCTGGTCTGCGTTCCGTCTTTGGTGGACTGCTGGAGCCGCGACAGCTGGGCATGGCAGCTGCGGCGCTGATTGTTGGCGTTGTGGCCGGCGGGCTGTTGCTCTCGGCTCCAGTGAAGCCGGGATTTGTGACGACTTCGGACGGCGACCTGATCGCGAACAACGAAATGGCAATCAGCCTCGCTTCGCTGCAGTCAGGTGATGCGGCGGCTTCGCATGCCGTGCGGATCAAGCTCAGTATGATTGACGCAGAGGGCAGCTACTGCCGCCAGTTCGAGACCTCGGATTCGGCTGGCCTGGCTTGCCTTGAGGGCGGCACGTGGAAGGTCGACACGCTGTCGCCCGCCAAGGCTGCGGCCGGGCAGGGCGACCAGTATGTGATGGCTGATGGCGCGGTTGATCCGGCCATCGCAGCGGCGCTGGACCGTCGCGGCGTGAAGCAACTGCTGGATCGCACGCAGGAAGCTTCGGCCATAGCCTCCGGCTGGAAGGCACAAAAGAACTAGCTGCAGGTCCGAACCCCACGCGGACTCGCACAGCAGAACGCCCGGCCATCACTGGCCGGGCGTTCTTGTTTTCAGCGAACCGTTCGGAAATTCCAGGGTAAACCTCCTGGACTCAATCCTCCGTCGGGCGGC